>JAFEDN010000346.1 GCA_018241585.1 Pseudomonadota bacterium
CACTAATATTTTTGCTTGAATTTTCTGAAACTGCCGAATCATAAATGAGACAATTCCGATCCACAATATTATTTTTGCCCACTGAAAAGTGATATTTAAAAAATAAAAGCTGCTCAACAGTAAGCTTGTTATTATGATTCCCAATTGAATGGCAATATTTCTAATTAGGGCGATTTTTGCCCTTTTTTTAATTTCTTTTAAAAAAAGTATGAGAAAATTAAGCAGGGTCAGTATCAGTAGAAAAAACGTACAACCTAATGCAGCCTGCATTTCGAAAATCGAATATACACTACCCGAAATAACAATACCTGCAATCGATCCTAAATTTAAAAAAACGTAGTTTTTAGTAAAAATCATGCGCCTACTTTCTTGCTTGGCTATTTTTGAACTTAAAATAAACACCCCTGAGACTAATAACACATTGCCGAGGGTAATGAGACTTAAAGCAAGATAGACAACAATGATTGCTTGTTTTGATGCAAAAATTAGGAGCAATACTCCCAGCAGATTCAAAAATAGTCCTTCGAAAATAGCGAATAAATAGTCATAAAATTTGTTGATTAGATTTAATGCTATGCATTCCAATATCCCGCCACTGCCAAAATAAATGGCAAGAATCGTGTAAGAATTTGTAAGAGGTAATGATAGTCTTTGTGTTAAATAGATAATTAACAGTATTCTAAAAGAATATGCAAGACAACCCAAACAAAACTCAAAAATTTGTGTTTGCTGTTTTGCTAAAATAGTCCTGAGTGATTGTTTAGCAAACATAAAATATTTATAGTAAAATAATATCTCTTAATTCAATGGAATATAAATGGTTAATTTTAACAACCATGTCACGTTTAAATCAGGCAATGAAGTCTATCAAATTTGTAGACCTTTCCTAGAAACTTTCCAATTTAAGCATTTTACTTTTTGTAGAAAGTATTTTAACGGTAGCCGAGCAATTTTAACAACAACCACCGAAACTCTGTATGATTTATATCTTAATAAGGAGTATATCTTTAGCAAAGAATATTCTCAGGAAAGAAATACCTTATTTGATGTGTTAATTGGAAAAAATGCCGGTTATTATTTTCAATCGGAAGTCATTGACCATATTCCTCAAAAGTTATTCAACCTTAAAAAATTGTCCATCCAACAAGCACAGTATGAAAGAAAAAGACAAAATATTATCGATCGTTTTAGTTTGGTTATTAAAAATGAACAGTATTATGAGTTTTTTATTTTTTTTATTGCTCCGAATTCGGTTGCTAAATATTTATTGATTAATAATCTTGAAGTTTTTCACCACTTTCGACTATATTTTCTCGATAAAGCACAAAAATTGATTGCTGACGCCGAAAATAATAAGTTTCTTCAATCCCTTAACTTAACCTATAATAATACTGTGATTATTCCTAACAATATGGGCAAGCTACTGGAGGAAATGAAGATTAATCGTTTTTATATTAATGGCAGCAAAAATTACTTAACTCGGCAAGAAATGATATGTGCTACTTACTTAACTCATGCATATACGGCCAAACAAATTGCAAAAACAATGCATATCTCACCGAGAACCGTAGAAACTTATATAGAAAAAATTAGAGAGAAATTCCATTCTTCAGACCGTTCGGTGTTAATTGAATATTTGCACAATGCTTTCCCTTCTTTTTTCTTTTCCTCAACAAGGTAAGGTTCCTTGCGCCGTCGATTATTTCGGAAGGACCTGCTGGTCTTGTGTCACGAATGGTTTGGGATGATAATGTTGAGGT
>JAFEDN010000347.1 GCA_018241585.1 Pseudomonadota bacterium
GCTCATGATAATAAATGTCCTAATTTTTCTCGTTTGGTCTTTAAATAATTGAGGTTACTGGCGACTGGAGGTGTTTCGAGTGAGACCCGCTCAGTTACTACCATACCATATTCTTGAAGATTATTGATTTTATGTGGGTTATTAGTGAGTAATCGCACTTGGGTAATGTTAAGCGCTTTGAGCATTTGCGCCGCCCAACTATAATCGCGCTCATCTGCGGCAAAACCCAAATGGTGATTCGCTTCTACTGTGTCCATGCCTTGATCCTGCAATTCATAGGCTCTAATTTTATTTGCGAAGCCAATACCTCGTCCTTCTTGTGGCAAATATAACAATACTCCACCCTCCTCGGCAATTCGAGTTAAACTATTGTTTAGCTGTAGGCCACAATCACAACGTTGTGATCCGAAAATATCGCCGGTGATACACTGGGAATGAATTCGTACTAGACAAGGTTTATCTGGGTAAATAGGTGTTTTGATCACTGCAAAGTAATTGTCGGTTATCCAAGGGCTTTGAAATGTTTGCAATGTTAACATTCCCCATTGTGCGGTAGGTAAAGGTACGCTGACTCCTAGAGCAACTTGTTGTTCAATCTGCATTCGATATCGCAACACCTGTGAAATACTGATGATATGCATTTGATGGTGTCGGGCAAATTCGATTAAATCGGGTAATCTTGCCATAGCGCCGTCTGGGTTCATGATTTCACAAATAACTGCGGCGGGATTACAGCCGGCCAGCCTGACTAGGTCAACGCTGCCTTCAGTATGTCCTTGACGGGCTAGCACTCCACCGTCTTTAGCTTTTAAAGGAAAAATATGGCCTGGGATAACAATATCTTCCGGGCCGCTGTGTTTATTGGCTGCTATTTGGATGGTATGGGCCCGGTCATAAGCAGAGATTCCTGTACCTACACCTCTGGCTGCTTCGATCGAGACTCCAAAAGCGGTTTGCAATTTTGAACGATTACGCTCAGTCATCATTGGGATTTGTAATCGAGTAAAATCTGATTCTTGCATGGATAAACAGACTAAACCACGAGCATATTGACACAAAAAATTAATATGTTCCGGGGTAATTTTTTCTGCGGCAATAACGATATCCCCCTCGTTTTCTCTTTGCTCATCATCCACTAAAATGAACATTTTTCCTTGGCGGATATCGTCTAAAATCATTTCCACGCTAGCAAATGTATGGTTATTCATTGTTAAATCTCACCTGTCAATAAAAAAGGTTCTAGGAAGAATGTGGGCGGGTCTTATGTTTTTATTCCATACATCGCCGATATTTTCTAAAACAGTCAACGACTCGCGGGTAATCGCACTTAAGGTCCTGAACGAATCCAAAAAGCTACCTCTGTCGCCCCGCCACAGGCCAGCGCCTGACGGTTTTAGAAAATATCGGCTTTGCCAATGCGGTGATTTATCTAAAGTGCTGTATACGCATTTATTTTAGCCGTCATTGCGAACCAGCTTGCTGGAAATATTTCAATTATTTGATATAATTTTTGCACAAGCCTTCAGGGCAAGGTGAAAATCCTGGCCGGCGGTGATTGGGGTCAACTCAAAAGCCCGCGAGCGCTTCTATTTTTAGAAGGTCAGCAGATCTGGTGTAATTCCAGAGCCGACGGTAAAGTCCGGATGGAAGAAGGTGCGGATTTGTAGTGATGGTGACATTAGCGAACATAGAGCTGGTTCGAAGTACCAACTGGGTTGCTTCACTCGCAAGCTGGTTCGCAATGACGGCTAAAAT
>JAFEDN010000348.1 GCA_018241585.1 Pseudomonadota bacterium
GTGGTAAAACGTATTTGATTAATATAACCAATCTCGAGCACAGTATTGTTCCAGGGAGGAGTGTCTATGCCAATAAAAGCACGATTGGCATCTAAAAATCCGGGACTTACCCAGGCAGGCCGATTCAAATTCATAAATCCTTCGTCATACAGGACTGGAGTTAATTTGCCCAAACTTTCAGGAAAAGCCAAGCGCAAGCGTTCTCGCCACCGGTAAAGCCATTCAGGCTGATCCTGTTCCTTATGCTCCTCGATCCGAGAACGGAGTTGAATCGATATAACTTTATTCTTTTCCAATAATTCCCATACTGCATGCTGCCAATTTCGGTAAGTTTGTGGACCTCCGGTGTTAGGATTGATCCAAGTAAAACCTGACCATAAAGATATCAAAGGGGTCAGCTTGTACCCCCCAGCGGCATCAATACGAAGTTCTTGATTACGGCTTTCAATATAACTTTCATACCTAAAATCAGGAAAATCTAAAAAGATCGGACCAGTAACTTCTATTTTTGACCATTCACGGACGAAATGAGTAGAATTCGCCGCCCAAGCGCCGGTTATCCAAAAAAAATAAATTAATAACAGGCTCCATTTAGTGGAAAATCTTGATTTGTTTAGCATTTTCTTAAAAACAGAGTTACAATCCCTTAACAATCACTAATCCTGAATCAGCAGAATGAAAACCGCTTATTTTTCTCTCGCCGTCGGCGATAACATCAATATTCATCATCAAGCGCAATTCGCTTTACTTTCTGTGATGGCGCATAATCCAAACCGCTCTTTGTTGATTGTGACAGATTACCCCGAACATTATAAGTGGTTAGCCCCTGCTGTAACTCCTTTTTACATCTCAAATGATCAATTAAAATCTTGGCGGGGAGAACAAGATTACTTCTTTAGAATTAAATTAAAAGCATTACAAAAACTTTTAAATCAAGTGCCTAGCCACTTGGTGTATTTTGATTCGGACACCGTTTGCTTATCCCACTTGAGTCTATTAGAGCAAGGATTAGCAAATCATCAATGCTTTATGCATGATAAAGAATTCCCCCTTCATACCGGCCCCACCAAAACCACTCGACAGATGTGGCGAGTAGGCAAAGGACAAACTTTTGGACCATTTTTAATTGATCAGAGTTCAGTGATGTGGAACTCTGGAGTGGTTGCCCTGCCACAAGGCTCCTCTAAATATGTTGAAATGGCTATTGAAGCTTGCGACGCCCTGTGCCGCTCAAAGATGCGGCCTTATTTCGTGGAACAATTTGCTTTAGGCTTGGCTTTGAGCCAATCCCAGAAATTAAACGAAGCCAAGCAATGGTTTTTACATTATTGGGATAATAAAGTAACTTGGCAAACCACTGTTATTGAACCGTTTCTGCTGGAAGCACAAAAACTTCCTTTGGAAAAGGCTGCCGATTTAATCCATCAGGTCGACCCCTTTTCCATCAAAAAACCCGTCAAATTAGGATTTTTTAAAAAAATACAAAACAAGCTGGGGATTGGCTAACGCCCCAGGTGAGCCAGTAATGCTTGCACGGCAGGAAATACCACTACCAAAGTCACTAACATTCCACCAAACCAAATTTTCAGATCTCTTCGAACCAATTCAATTTTAAAAGTCATTTTTTGGTCCAATCCGTTTATTTTATGGTTCAACTCTTTCAAACCAAAAGCCTGTTCACGTACAAGCAAATCAGCAGTTCCCGCTGAAGCAAAAATTACCTATAAACTCATGAAATATTGAAAGA
>JAFEDN010000349.1 GCA_018241585.1 Pseudomonadota bacterium
ACTTATTTATGACAATGAAATGGGTGCAAACAGCAGCTTACAAAGTTTTTCATTATTGATGAAAGGTGAACGTTTACCGGCGAATACTACTTGGAAGGGTATCCCAGCACAATTTTATCGATGATCAACCTGTCATCAACCTTGCTTATTAAATCCAATATTATGATCGGCTGAAGCGCCTAAACTGTGCAACGCATCCAAAACCCGGCTAAGCATACTAGTACGTTGCTCCTTAGACAAATCAGGCATATTTTCTTCTTCAGCAACTTGTAATTCACGCGCGTCGTATTCCCAACGATGCAGTACTTGAATTTTCTGGTCACGGGTCAATGAATCATCACTGACCACGTCCATGGGTTGCTTGTAAATGCTGGTAGGGTCTAACAATGCTTGATCAAATTGGCTCATGCTGTAAAACTCACAAAGCTAACGACCAGTAGAAAAAGCGCTACTATCAATGCTATCACAGCTAATGAAAAATAGGCAATCCTATGCTGGTGAAAATATTCCATAGTTCTGGGCACGGCAAAAGGTAGATTTAAGCGAATTATCCCTTTTATCAAAGTTAACCAAGCTAAAAGGGTAATGACGATTCGCCAATCCGGTGTCCAAACATTATGTACTAAAACCATTAAAATACCTAAAATGATTGAGATAAAAGCGGTTAGGGTAATAGTAGATGGGTGCTCATTCCATTCTTGAAAAGTCCGGAAAAACACTCGGTGGTTTAATAGCATACTTAAACTGACGATTAATAAATATATTCCTAATGCACGTCCTAAAAAAATTGAAACTTCCATACAATTAACTCCTCTGTCTTTCAAGCTTAATTAATTATAGTGCAATAGTTTGAAAAATGGCCAATTGTTAATGGTTTACTAATAAGAATTAACGATACATATTGCGACCCCGAGTGGCGAGGGGTCGCAATGACCAACTATAAATGGGTTATCAATTGCTCACCAAATCCGGAGCAACTCACTTCTTTGGCATTTTCCATTAATCGAGCAAAATCGTAAGTCACTGTCTTGCTTTTAATCGCAGCTTCCATAGCATGGATGATCTTATCAGCAGCTTCGACCCAGCCCAAATGCCTTAACATCATTTCAGCGGATAGGATCAAAGAACCTGGATTTACTTTATCTTGACCAGCATATTTTGGAGCAGTTCCGTGGGTAGCTTCAAACAAACCGACTCGGTCGCTTAAGTTGGCGCCTGGAGCAATCCCAATACCACCTACTTGAGCTGCTAAAGCATCCGATAAATAATCTCCATTCAAATTTAAAGTAGCAATAACGTCATAGTCGTCTGGGCGGAGCAAAATTTGCTGCAAGAATGCGTCTGCGATCATATCTTTGATCACAATTTCTTTTTGTGTTTTTGGATTTTTAAATTTATGCCAAGGCCCGCCCTCTAAGGCAACTGCGCCAAATTCTTTACGAGCTAATTCATATCCCCAGTCTTTGAAACCGCCTTCAGTGAATTTCATAATATTGCCTTTATGAACCAGCGTGACCGAATCCCGGTTATTATCAACGGCATATTGGATAGCTCGACGAATTAAGCGAGTGCTGCCCTCTTGGGAAACGGGTTTAATACCAATCGCACTGCTGCCGGGAAAACGAATTTTCTTAACCCCCAGTTCTTTTTGTAAAAAGTCGATGACTTTTTTGGCTTCCGGGGTATGAGCAGCCCATTCAATGCCGGCGTAAATATCTTCAGAATT
>JAFEDN010000034.1 GCA_018241585.1 Pseudomonadota bacterium
AAGCTTTTTACGTCAATACTTGATTGATTCTGATTTTTTGAATCTGGATGGTCAATTTTACAAAAATAACGTTAAATTTTTGCAATTTATTTTAGACTGCAATCCTCCTGGTTTTAATAAGTTGCGGTTATTTCGGATCGCGGGATTAATGAAAATTAAAATAATTACCGATACGATATTTCCTTTTTTGTCGGTTCATGAAATTGAAACAATATGCATATTTTCGGCTAAACTAGGAGAGATTAACGTCCTGAATGCCGTATATGAAAAAAATTATTTTAATATGGAGCTTTTAGTTAAAATAGCTTATATAGCACAGATTTATCATCAAGCAGAGGTATTGGAATTGATTCCTGAAGAAACCTTTGCTGAATTAACCAAAGTACCTGAACCAAGCTTGCCGGATATCAAAGAGTTAAATACTAAAGAGCTGACAAATTCTTTGATTGAATTCGCAAAAGCGGTTAGTAACCAATCCACTCAATTATATGGACATTTATTTCGCTCGAAAAAGAAGCAAGAAGCATTAATATCAGTGATCACAAGATTACAACGTTGTATAACAGATCAATTACCCATTGATCCGATATTTGAGTTACGCGCCATTATTGCTATTGCAATCAAAGTCAGCAAAAATATGTTTTCTACACAAGAAACCGATGGCGGCCGGGTTGCTATATTATTATTAAATGATTTTCGTTTTAAATGCTTAGCTGATCTGATCAATCCAACTGAACTGATCACCTACCCAATGATAAAAAAATTTGCTCGTAGACCGAAAGAAGATAAATCTTTCGAGCCTTTTGTATCCAAGTCGACACAGTGAGTAGTTTAGAATTCCCCGCTGGCTATCAATAAGAATCAATCCGCAGATTTTAGGTTGAGGGTATGATTTTGATAACCGCTTTGCAATTTTCGAGTAATGGGATTGTTGTTTATATCAAGCGGGTATTGGTTATTGACCTGCATAACCGGTTGAATCTCAACGATGCTATTTGTTAAAAAAACTTCTTTGGCTGCTGCTAAATCTGTTAACAGCAGACTTTTCTCGAAGCAGGGTAGGGATAATTGCTTTGCTAAATCTAGGACCGTCCGGCGGGTTATTCCGGGCAAAACGCCATCAGAAATCGGTGGGGTTAACAGTTGTTGTTTAGAGTCTACAATGAATAAATTAGCAGCGCTGGCTTGGATCAAATAATTTTTTGAATTGACTAATAAAGCATCGGAAAAACCTTTGGTAACTGCCTCGATCTTAGCTAGTATGTTTTCTAGGTAATTGAGTGTTTTGATTTGCGCTAGGGGAGAAAATTCATTTTTAGGAAAATGGCTGGTTACCAGCACACTGACACCGTCATTTTGTTCAGGGCAGGGGAAAGTTGTAAGTAACACCGAAGTTGATATTTTTTGAGGAGGTAAAAGTCCTCTCGGGCCTACGCCTCTGGTAATGGTTAATCTTAAAATAGCTTGTTGATTGAGCAAGTGGTTTTTAGCTAATAATTGTTGAGAGATATCTTGAAGCGTTTGCTGCGAAATTGTTACCTGAATTTTTAATAAGTCTGCTCCATGTTGCAAACGTTGCCAATGATCTGCTAATTTAAATACTTTGCCACAATATGCTTTCATGGTTTCAAATAAACCATCTGCTAACAGTAATCCACGGTCGAATGGACTTATTCGCGCTTTCTGTTCGGAGACAAATGAGCCGTTTAAATAGATGATGCGATTTCCAGCCATTGTTGTTCAATCTCAGCTATTTTTTTGGAAATTTGTTGTTGTTGGTCAATCAAATCGGTTAATTGTTTAGAATTAGGCAATTGATATAAATCAGGATCGGCCAGGCGTGCTTCAATATTTTGTTTTTCTGACGTCAGCTTTTGTAATTGTTTTTCTAATTTTTCCGCTTGATCTTGCAGTTTCCTTGTTTCTGCGGCAGATTTGACTGGTGTGGTCTTGATTACCTTTTTACCGGACGATCCGTTTTGATAATCATTTAAATCCCCTTGAAAAGGTTGTACGGTTTTATTAGCCACGAGCAATAGTTCATCGGTACAGGTTTGAATGAGATAGCGATCATGAGATACTAACACCAGAGCGCCTTGAAAACTTTGTAATGCCAAGGTTAACGCATTGCGCATTTCCAAATCTAAATGGTTGGTCGGTTCGTCCAGCAATAATAGGTTGGGCGCCTGCCAAACTAATAAAGCCAAGGCCAGTCGAGCCTTTTCCCCTCCAGAAAAATGAGTAATAGCAGCTAAAGCCATATCTCCGGAGAAACCAAATCCTCCTAGAAATTGCCTTAGATGGCTGGTAGTGGCTGTGGGCGCAAGTTTTTGTAAATGCCAAAAAGGACTTTCATTAAAATGTAATTGTTCAATTTGGTGTTGGGCATAGTAGCCAATTTTCACTTTATCCGCTAGATAAAAAGTGCCTGCTAATGGCTTTAAATTCCCGGTTAAAACTTTAATCAAGGTGGATTTCCCTGCACCATTATGACCTAATAAACCTACTCTCATCCCTGGTGCAATACTTAAATTTACTGTTTGTAAAACGGTGTGTCCCGGCTGATAACCAATGACAGTTTGGTTCAAAGTGATTAATGGGTTGGGGGCTACTTCGGTTGCTGGAAATTCAAAATGAAACGGTGAATCGATTTGTGCGGCAGCGACCAACTCTATTTTTTGAATGGCTTTTAAGCGGCTTTGTGCTTGTTTAGCTTTACTGGCTTTGGCTTTGAACCGGTTAACAAAAGTCATCATGTGGGCAATTTGGCGCTGCTGTTTTTCATAGTGTTTCTGCTGCAAAGCTAATTGCTCTGCCCGGGCTTTTTCAAAATCGGAATAATTACCCGTGTATACCTTGGCCTGGTTGCCGACAAGGTGAATAATTTGATTGACGCAATTATCGAGAAACACACGGTCGTGAGAGATAATCAACAAAGTACCTGGAAATTTTTGCAACCATTTTTCTAACCAAATAATCGCGTCTAAATCTAAATGGTTTGTGGGTTCATCTAGCAGCAACATATCTGCTGGGCACATCAATGTTTGAGCCAAATTTAACCGAGTTCGCCAACCGCCAGAAAAAGCTTTTACGGGTTTTTGTTGTTCTTCGGCGCTAAAACCTAATCCATGCAGTAGTTTGGCCGCACGAGCGGATGCACTATAGCCATCAATTTCATTCATTTTTTGATGAAGCAAAGCAATCTGCTCGTTATTACCAGCTTTTTCTGCTAAAATCATAGCTTGCTCTAATTTTCGGAGCGTAGAGTCGCCATCGATCACAAATTCCAAAGCGGGTTTAGGTAAGGGCGGCACATCTTGAGCTAGATGGCCAATCCTTAGATTTTTTGGAATATTGATTTGGCCGCCATCAGGTTGATATTCCCCTAATATCAATTTTAAAAGACTAGATTTACCGCAACCATTAGCTCCAACTAATCCAATACGTTGCTGATCGAAGATGGTTAAAGAAATATCTTCAAATAAAATTTTTGAACCTAAATGTAAGCTAAGGTTGGTTAGATTTAACATAACCTTACAATATACTGCAAAACGTTCTGATTGGGGAAGATGAGGTGACTAAATTAATTTTGCTTCTTTGGCCTCTGGCGATCCATTTAGTTAATTCACTATATACAGGATAATTTGGATTTTCAGGACTCACTGGACCAATAAAGAGAAATGATTTTAAATAAACACATACTTTACAAGCTTGATGAACAATAAAACTCAAAGCGTTGGTATGTTTATGTGTTTGGTAAATTCGTTCTAATTCTTTAGTCCAAATATCATATTGTTGTAACAGGAAATCATGCCTGATCTGCTCTTCTGGTAAGTTGTCATTGAAAGGACTGATTCTTTCTATAACTAAATGGCAAATAATAAAACAAATAAAAATGACTTGCTCTTGTAATGAGCATAGACTTAAATTTTCAGTTGCTAATTGAAAATATACTTCGAGATTATTTTTCGGAAATTTTTTAGTTTTAGTGACTTTTTCCAAAATTTTATTAAGAGCAGCGTCTGTTTTGTATTCAGCTATTTTGAGTTCTACTTCGCATAATCTATTGTTATTGTTAAACAAACTATTTTTCATGCAAGTTATCTCCTGATTACTCTAGAATTTAGCAATAAGTTTCAAAGTCTTGCTTTTAGTGAAATGAATAAGATACTACCACTGGAGAAATCATCTTAACAAAAAATCATATTTTAATATTTATTTAGTTCTATGTTATTAAAATGCTCCAAAAAAATCAAGTCTTGTAAGATGTTTGGAAATATTAGTTAAATTAGCTGTGACCATAGACCATAAAATCCATAAGTAACTCGAAGCGATTTTGTAAATTACATATCTTCTTTGCTCAGAAGCACTCATTTTTCTTTGCAAGTATTCACTTAAAAATGTTTGTTCCTGCTCAAAATCAAAATCCATCTCGCTGATAAAGGTAGCTAAATCCCATAATGGATCGTTATTGCCTGCATATTCCCAATCAATTAAAAACATCTGGTCTTGGTTATCCAAAATAAAATTGGCAGGGATCGGGTCGTTATGACATGGGCAGGTTTCGATGGTCATGGGTGCTAATTCTTGCTTGAATTGTTGTATCTGATGGTCCCACTGGATAAAATTTTTAAATTCATCTGGGATTTGGTCAGATACTTTATCTCTATAAAAAGCGATTACCGAGAAAATTTTAATGTCTTTTTGAAAACGCTGCGGAAGCTGGTGTAATTTTTTAAAAATTTGTACATATTTGCCAATATAAGAATTATTTGCTAGTGATATTTTTTGAGCGTCAATAAATTGGGTAATATTAGCTCCGGAATCAAAATCGTAATAAAGAAACGGGATATTGATTCCAGCTTCGGCTGTTAATTGTCCGGCTCGATATTCATTATTTTTATCTATTAATTCTTGTAATTGCTTTTTGGGTATTTTCAGAACGTAACTGGCATCATCAGTGTTGATTCGATAAATTTCATGGGTACTGCCGGCTATGGTTGTAATTGTGATAGATTGCTTTTCAAATAAGCCGCTTTTATCTAGATGATATTTTAAAAGCGAATTCATATCAGTCGAATAATTATTTGTAAAATTATCCAAGAAAAAATCGCAGCGACTACATCATCCAACATTACCCCTAAGCCTCCATGAATATTTCGATCCAGCCAGCGGATAGGCCAAGGTTTTATAATATCAAATAAACGAAACAGGATAACTGCAACAACCATATGCCAAAAAGTGAGCGGAACTGCAAACATCACCAATGGGAAGCTGGCCATTTCGTCCCAAGCGCAGGCTGGATGGTCCTCTGTGCCAAAATCACGGTTTGTTACACCGCAGACATAAACACCGGCTATGATCATTGCGAAGGTGATTAACAAATAAACCGCATCTGGAAAATGTTTCAAAGCCATGATGATGGGAATAGCGGCCAAAGTTGCCCAGGTTCCAGGAGCCCAAGGTAAAGCGCCAAAGCCAAAAGCGCAAGCGATAAAATGAATTGGATTAGTGAAGCAGCTGCCGTTTCGCGGAAGTTGCTTCTTGGTTCCCATCAAGCTGGTCTTATTAGGTGCATTAAATATTTTTCGCAGAAAAACTTCTCCTGAGGAGGGATAAATCCCTTGTAGCCGTCATTCCGGCTTCCGCGTAATCGCCGGGGTAGATGAAAACGGTTACGCTTTCGCTGAAATAACCCTCTGCTAGGTGGAATATTTTTGTTATAATAACATATTATGATTTACCAAGAAAAATTTATCGTCTCAACCAAAGGCCGGGGATTTTATCCTCTGGAGCAGCAGATTCAAAAAATCGTTTCTGAAAAAGAAGTACAAACTGGTTTGTGTCACGTTTATATTCCTCACACCAGCGCTTCGATCATTATTTCTGAAAATGCGGACCCCACTGTTCTGAAGGATCTAGAAGACTACATGTCTCGATTGGTTAAAGACGGTGATCCGCTTTTCCAGCATACCGCAGAGGGTGAAGATGATATGGCTTCTCATATCCGGTCGGTGCTGACTCAAACATTCGTTTCTGTACCCATTGCTAACCATGCATTAGCTTTAGGAGTTTGGCAGGGCATTTTTCTATGGGAACATCGTCATCTTGCTCATCAGCGTCAAGTGTTGGTAAATCTACTATTTTGACTTTTCTGAACTGATTTTCAAAAAAGTCTCGACTTTTTTGAAATTTAATTTAAAATAGTCATATGGAAAGAGTGCAACTGTCAGCAATTCTTGAAGACCTTCATAAGAAAATGGTCATTTTGGTTGGGCCGCGCCAGTCTGGAAAAACTTGGGTCGCCAAGCGCTTGGCGGGTGAATTTACTAAAAGTCTTTATCTTAACTATGATCAAATTTCAGACCAAAAAGTAATATTTGAACAAAACTGGCTGCCATCCACCGAATTACTGATTTTAGATGAACTCCATAAAATGCCGTTTTGGAAAAATTATCTAAAAGGTTTATATGATACAAAACCGGACTCCATGCGGGTTTTGGTCACAGGCAGCGCTCGTCTGGATATTTTTAATCATATCGGTGATTCATTGGCGGGTCGTTATTTCCGGCATCGGTTGTTGCCTTTTTCGCCTGCTGAATTATCCCAAATTCAGGCGCCATTTAGCATTCATAAATTATTAACAAGAGGTGGTTTCCCAGAGCCCTTTTTAGCGGACAATGATATCGATGCAGAAAGATGGCGCTTACAATATTTGCATGGTTTATTGAGTACCGATATCTTTGAATTTAATCAGATTCAAAATCTTAAGGCGATTCAGTTAATTTTTAAATTACTTCGCCAGCGCGTTGGTTCGCCAGTTTCCTACCAATCTTTAGCTGAAGACGTTGGCGTTTCTTCGGCGACGGTAAAAAAATATATTCAAATTTTAGAAGCTTTGTATGTAATTTTTATTGTAACTCCATTTTCAAATAATATTGCTAGAAGTCTTCTAAAAGAACCCAAAATTTATTTTTTTGATACCGGTTTAGTCAATAGCAATGATGGTGCACGTTTAGAAAATTTAACGGCAGTTTGTTTGTTGAAACATGTGTATGGTAAATATGATTATCAAGCACAAGATTATCAATTACATTATCTACGAACCAAGGATGGTGCAGAAGTAGATTTTGCTTTAGTAAAAGATGGGGCAATCCAGCAATTAATTGCAGTGAAATCCAGCGATCATTCGCTATCACCTTCATTGGTTAATTTTCAGAAAAAAAATCATTGCGAAGCCATTCAAATCGTTCAAAATATCAGGCATGAAACTCAAAAAGAAGCAATCAAAACACTTAAGGCTGAAACTTTTTTGAATTCATTATACCTTTGATTGACATTTCAAAAATGTTCAAAACCGAAAGTCTTTAAGTCGATTAGCCGGCCGGCATTGTCGAGTATTTTCAAGCCGGTTTGCTTGTGAATAGTCCCAATACGCTGCAAACGGCAAGCTAATTTATTGGCAATACCTGCTATCGTTGATCGAAACTCAGAAGCAGCCGTAAAGCACAGCTCATAATCTTCTCCACCGGTCAGTGCTAATTCAACGGCTTGAGATTGCTGACAATAGGATGATAAGGATTTTGATACTGGAACTTTTTCTGCAAGGATTTCAGCGCCCACCTGACTGGCTTCTAGTATTTTTGATAAATCCGCGGCTAAACCATCTGATACATCGATGGCAGAATGGGCTAGGTCTATCAGAGCTAATCCTAGATCCACCCTTGGTTCAGGTCGAAAAAAACGGTCATGTAATTCCTTAGGAAGAGGGTCATGTTTCTTTAAAACTGCTAACGCCAATGCTGCATCACCAAAACATCCGCTTACCCAGATATCATCACCCGGTTGAGCGCCACTGCGGCGTATGGCTTTATTAGCTTGAACAAAACCATAGGTCACGGTACTAACGGCTAAAGGTCCTTTGGTAATATTGCCACCGATTAATTCAACCTGATATCGATTTGCTAGGTGATAAAATGCCTCTGAAAAATTATGTAACCAAGGTGGGTCTATTTTTGGCAAAGTCAAAGCCAGCAACACAGCCGCCGGCTCAGCGCCCATGGCCGCCAAATCGCTGAGGCTAACCGCCAAAGATTTATGTCCCAAATCACCTGCTGCTGTTTCAGGCAGAAAGTGAGTGCCTTCGACTAGGGAATCAATGGAGGTAGCTAATTCGTACCCCTTTGGAATGGAAATTAAGGCAGCGTCATCACCCACTCCTAAGGGAAAATGCTGTGGGTTTTTAACTGAACGATTGAAATACTGTCTAATAATTTCGAATTCATGCATATTCTGAGGGGGTCATTTGACCCCCTGTTCCTGCGGTTAACGTTTTTCGATCGGAATCACATCTCTATTTCGAGGCCCGGTATACAATTGACGGGGTCTTGCTAATCGATAATGTGGATCACCGATCATTTCCATCCAATGAGAAACCCAGCCTACTGTTCTTGCCACTGCAAAAATAACTGTAAACATATTAGTTGGAATACCTAGTGCACTTAAAGTAATTCCTGAATAAAAATCAACATTAGGATACAATTTTTTATCAACAAAATAGGGGTCTTCCAAAGCAATTTTCTCCAACTGCATGGCTAATTTGAAAATAGGTTCATCGTGCCGTCCGGTAGCATCTAAGACTTCATGACAGGTTTCACGCATAATTTTAGCGCGAGGATCATAATTCTTATAAACCCGGTGTCCAAAACCCATTAAACGGAAAGAATCGTTTTTATCTTTGGCGCGTTTAATATATTCATTGATTCGGCTTTCGCTGCCGATTTCATTCAACATAGTTAAACAAGCTTCATTAGCTCCGCCGTGAGCCGGGCCCCAAAGTGCAGCAATTCCTGACGCGATGCAAGCGAAAGGATTGGCGCCGGTCGAGCCAGCCATTCGTACGGTCGAGGTGGAAGCATTTTGTTCATGGTCTGCATGTAAGGTAAAAATACGGTCCATGGCGCGGCTAAACACCGGATTGCAAGTCCAATCTTTGCAAGGAGCAGCAAACATCATGTTTAAGAAATTTTCGGCATAACCCACACCTTGTTGCGGGTGCACAAATGGTTCACCAATAGAAAATTTATAACTCATGGCTGCAATAGTCGGCATTTTTGCGATCAGCCGGAAGGCAGAAGTCAAACGATGTTCTGCTTGAGTAATGTCCAAAGAGTCATGATAAAAAGCCGACAAAGCGCCGACTACGCCAACCATGATTGCCATCGGATGGGCATCTCGCCGAAAGCCATTAAAAAAATAGGAAATTTGTTCATGAACACTGGCGTTATTTTTGATATGGTTGATAAAATCAGATTTTTGTGCGGCGTTTGGCAATTCGCCGTTCATCAACAGATAACAAACTTCCATGTAATCGCTTTGTTCGGCCAATTGTTCTATAGGATATCCTCGATATAACAACGTGCCTTTATCCCCATCGATATAAGTGATTTTGGATTCACATGAAGCGGTAGAATAAAAACCGGGGTCGTAAGCAAAATAATCATGATTAACAAGGCTTTTTACCTCCACCACATCCGGACCTAATGTTCCTTTTAGCATCGGTAAAGTAATTTGTTGGTTCTCGATTTTTAATTCGGCGGTTTGATTGCTCACGATCAGTTCTCCAAAAAAAATGATAACCAAAATGATATAACAAAAGCCTTGAAACCGCTAGATGTAATTCAATTTTGATTATGTTAAAAGATCACTTAAATCGTCAGCATGTTCTTCTTCGTCTTCAAGAATTTCTTCGAGCATTCTGCGGGTGGTAGGGTCTGAATGGCCAAACCATTCAATCATTTTCTTGTAAATTGAAATGACGACTCGTTCAGCGATTAAGTCTTCTTTAATCATATCCGCTAGGCTAGTGGCTGTTCCATAATTGGTAGCGGTACGCTCAGAAATGGTGGCTGGGTTGAAATCAGGATCGCCGCCTAATTGATTGATTCGCTCCGCAATCATCATCATGTGCTGTTGCTCCTGCTCGGCGTGTTCTTTGAATTCAGCCGCAACTTGAGGACTGTCTATGCTTTTGGCGATAACTTCATGATGACGATATCTTAACACACAAAGAATTTCCGTGGCTAAAGCATCGTTAAGTAATTGGCAGGCTTGGTGCACATCCAGGCCATAATCTTTAGTGACCGCCCCTTGGTCAACCGATTGCTGAGACTGCCGGTTAATGTCTTCCATATCCAAAGATAAGATTTGAGCAGATTTGATTGCCATAAAAAATCCTTTATTTAAAATGAAGTGGGTTATTGTTAAACTTAGGAGATTTCTAGAAATTTGGCCAAAGATAATGAGGAAACTTACTTGTGTTAAAAATATACAATAGTTTGTCCGGACAAGAAAGCGAATTTAAACCGCTCCAGCCAGGGAAAATAGGCATATATATTTGTGGCAACACGGTCTATGATTACTGTCATCTTGGCCATGCTCGGTCTATGATCATCTTCGACGTGGTCGTCAGGTATTTGCGCAGCCAGGGCTATGAGGTCATCCATGTACGTAACATTACCGACATAGATGACAAAATTATCAAAAGAGCCTTGGAAAACGGCGAAACCATTGAATCGCTTACTGAGCGATTTATCCAAGCTCAAAAGGAAGATGAACAAGCTTTAGGATTGTTATCACCAAACCATGAACCAAGAGCCACGCACTTTATCAAAGAAATGCAGGAGTTGATTCAAAAATTATTAGATCGGGGTTACGCTTATGTGTCGGTAGACGGGGATGTTTGTTTTGAAGTTCGTAAAGATCAAGATTATGGCAAGTTGTCAGGCCGAGACATTGAAAAATTAAAAGCAGGCGCTCGAGTTAACTTTAACGAAGGTAAAAAAGACCCATTAGACTTTGTGCTCTGGAAAATTTCCAAACCAGGAGAACCGCATTGGCCTTCCCCTTGGGGCGAGGGTAGACCAGGATGGCATATCGAATGTTCGGCTATGTCTGCCGAAATTTTGGGACAACCGTTTGATATTCATGGCGGCGGTATGGATTTGAAATTTCCTCATCATGAAAACGAATTAGCGCAATCGGAATCGGCCTGTGGCTGCGAATTCGCCCGCTGTTGGATGCACGTCGGCTTACTGCAAGTCAATGGTGAGAAAATGGCCAAATCTCTCGGAAATTTTGTCACCATCCGAGATGCATTAAACCGGTACCGCGCTGAAGAATTACGCTTTTTTATGATGAGTAGTATTTATAACCGTCCTGCAGATTATACCGAAAGCAGTATGCATGAAGCTAAAGTCCGTTTAAAAACTTTATATAATGTTTTAAGGGGTCTGCCAGAAATTGCGCCCGAAATGGATGTTCGCTACACACAACGATTTAATGACGCCATGAATGATAATTTTAACACTTCGGTCGCGTTGGGAATTTTAGAGGATTTAGCAACTGAAATCGCTGAACAACGCAAACAGAAAAAAGTCGATCAGGCAGCAGCGCTAGCTGCTACTTTGCGTAAATTAGGTAAGATATTGGGAATATTAAACCAATCGGATTCAGAATATCAAAAAGGCGGCTGGTCTACTGAAAAATGGCAACAGATCGAAGCATTAGCAAAACAGCGGGATCAAGCACGAGCGCAAAAAAAATGGGCTGAGTCAGACCAAATTCGCCAACAGCTAATTAACATGGACGTTGATGTTGAGGATACACCTCAAGGGACTTATTTATCTCGGCATTAAATAAGGCGGAGGCAATGAAACCTATAACCCGCCATCGTTTCTCAGACAGATGCGGAAATGTTTATTATTTACTATTTATTTTTGAAATAAGCTTTGCGTTTTTCGTTGAAAGCTTTGATCCCTTCGATTCGATCTTCAGTCGGCAGCAATTGTTGATAGGCAAGTAGTTCCACCTGATAACCTGTAGTGTAATCCAAGTGAGTAGAGTCATTGATAGATTTTTTTAGGTTGCGAACCGCTAAGGGAGCATTTCCAGCGATGATTTGCGCCGTCTTTAAAGCTTCGGTTAATAAATTTTCCGAATCCAGCACTTTATTAACAATATTCCATGACAGCGCTTGATCAGCAGAAAAAGATTCTCCAGTAAAAGCCAGCTCTTTAGCTCGCCGGAGACCGGCGGCTTTAGGTAAGTTTTGTGATCCCATGGCTCCTGGCATCAAACCTAATTTCACTTCTGACTGGGAGAAAACAGCATTTTTAGCAGCATAAATGAAATCGCAAGCTAAAGCTAATTCCAGCCCGCCGCCAAAAGCTGCGCCATTAACTGCAGCGATAATAGGAATAGCGCAGCGCATTTGAGCTAGCATCGCTTGTTGTAAACTTAAATGCTGAAATCTCCAATCTTCCAAAGATAAATTTAACCGTTCTTTTAAATCGGCTCCTGCACAAAAAGCTTTATCACCGGCTCCGGTTAAAATGATGCAACGTAATTGAGCTTGTTTAGGTACTTCATTTTGCCACAAATTCAACAGGTCTTGCATCATTTGGTGATTAATTGCATTACGAACTTCCGGACGTTGAAGAATTACCTTTAGAATATACTCACTTTCCATAGTTAATTGTAATGTCTGCAATGCCGAATCTCCTTTACAAAATGTAACACCTAGATTGACTTGAGTTATCACTGTCCGTTGATGAATCGTTTGTTGCTAAATCGCTCAACTGCACTGAATTGTTTTTTTGATTTATAAGCAAGTGAGTAGAAGCAGAAATAGGAGTAAAATTTAAATTTATCTCTGTATATTCCGGTTCTACGTTGCTTGCTTCAACGTTATCTTCCGTGAAATCATTCTTTAATTCACGTACTTTTGATTCTAGAAAATTATTTTGATTAATCCAGAATTTTTCTTCTTTCTTCAAGCTGCTTAAAATACCTTGTGAACTCGAGGCAGTGGCGTAAGCAAGCGCCGGACTGGTTGGTGTGGAAATGATTATGCCTAATACCCAGGCTAGCCATTTTTCCATGCCTAAGTATTGATCCATTGATAGTTGTAGATAATAGCAAGTCATCGCAAAATAAGAAATCATAGTACCGCGTTGATACCAGTTTGAATTCTTTGTGAAGATTAAAATTTTTTTAGTTAAGGAAATAGATTCTCCTTGATTTTGGGCTGATTTTTCTTCTTGGTATTCACATGGAAGTGCTTCAACTGGGTCTTTTGGTGCTTGAAGTTCAGTGGTTCCTCTAATTCTTGAATAAGCAGTGTTACTCAAGCTAATGGAAGATTTTCTGGTACTTGCTCTGCTAGTGATTTGTAGATTTTCTTGGGCATTATGTTGCCCTTTCAAAGTGAAATAGGTTACTAAAAATTTATGACGAGTAGCTTTTAATTGAGAAATAGCTGTCTTTTTTTCTTCAATCAATTCTAAGTTCTCTTTTTCTACTCCATAAACAGTGGCAATTCCTATGAGAGTTCCACTTCCAGTTCCTACAAAGAAAGCTCCCCACTTAATCAGGGGATAAAAAATACCTCCTATATAAAATCCGGACCCTGCGCCTGCACCCAATCCTGCTACAGCCGGTCCTTTTGAGAGTCCCGCAACATAATCGGTGAACTTAACTGTTTTTTCCTTTAAATATTCATATATTCTCATTTCCTTTTCCTTGTTTAATTATTTTTGATAACTGTATCACCAAATTACGGTATTTCGCAATAAATCAGTGACCTTTACAATTACCCAATGATTAGAAAATTGATTTATTCGAGTGGATTTAGTTTGTTAGAAACCCTAATCGCTTTAGGGATCATCATGATTTCATTATTGGGGATAATGACGTTACAAAGCCTGACTTTGAGGCAAGCTCATAGTGGTTACTATCGTGTCTTGGCTAGTGTGTTGGCTCAAGCTTGGTTAGAAAGATTGAGAGCGGATTCTAGTACTCAAGGATTACAAAAAGAATCTGCTTTGGCTAAGGGCATAACTCAAACACTGCTTCCAGAGGGAGAGGGCAGTTACCAATGTAATTTCGCCACTGAAAGTTGCACAGTCACCATTTCCTGGCAGGATCGGCAAAAAAATGAATTAACCATCAATTCTTTGGTAGCAAATCTATCAGGCTAGTATGAAGAACCACCTTTCTAAAGGATTTAATTTATTGGAATGGTTAGTTGCCAGCTTTATCAGTGCTATGGTTATCGCTGGATTAACTTCAGTTTACCTGGGAATAAAAAACACCTATGTGCGTCATCAAGTAGTGATCGATTTGCAGGAGTCGGCTCGTTTTGCTTTATCATTTTTAAATCTAAGGATTAGGGTAGCGGGCTATGTAGGTTGTCAATACCCGCAAAATCCAATTGCAAGCGACGCCGTTACCGGCTATGACAGCAATAGCGCCTTGCCCCCTGCGTTACAAGACCAAGTAATAAAGGGAACCGATGCTTTGGTGATAACTAGTTGTGTTTCCAATTCACAGCTTTCCGAAAATACTCAATTAATTTCGATGGCTTATTTTATTGGTGACACCAACCGGAAGAATTCACTGGGCATGCCTATTTTAGCTTTATTCCAAAAGCCGTTGGATGGTGATCGAGTTGAATTAGTGCCAGGCGTTGAGCAAATGCATATTTTGTATGGGGTAAAAAATGAGACCGAAGGAGTTTTGGATTATTTTTCAGCGTCGCAAGTGACCGATTGGCAAAAAGTGATCGGGATGCAAATAGATTTAACTATTAATTCTATAGAACCGGTTTTTACTAAGAATAACGGTGTTCAAGATTTATTACTCCATAAAAACTGGAGTACTTATATTACCTTGCGCGAGCGTCTACCATGACCTTAGCCATTTGTCTGATCATGTTATTTGTAGATGTGTTGCTTGCTCTGAATACGGCAGAAACCAATATCCTCAATGAAAAAGTGAATGCGGCTTGGATCGCTCAAGATATTGCTTTTAATTCAGCGGAGGCAGGGTTAGTGGCTATGGAAGCCAAAATCAACAATCAAACGGTTGATTTATCACAAATCCAGGGGCAACTTAACAATTACATATCACAAGACATTTTAGATCAGTGCCAGCAGCACTTGTTTAGCATCGTATCGAGTGCTATCTACCAAAATGCCAAGGTAAAATTGACCGGCCAATATCTGAAAGCAAGCCAACCACCGATAGATAATTGTCCAACTAATCAATCTTCCCATTGGGTGTGGTGGCAGCAGGTGGATAATTAGTGGCAGCAGTTTCCGCTGAAGCAAAAATTACCTATAAACTCATGAAATATTGAAAGATTTATTTTTCG
>JAFEDN010000350.1 GCA_018241585.1 Pseudomonadota bacterium
AGTTAAGGCTTTTTTTGCTTCCCCAGAGCCACTGGTATAGGCGTTTACAGCAATTTGAATGGGGCTGTAAACATTAATTAACCGAGCTGCTATTTTCAAATTTCTGAGGTACTGACTTTTAAAATTGGCGGAACCAGCCGTAAATAATGAATCGCTTGGAATAATAATGGTATGGCTGTCCCCCAAGTCCACAACATCTACCCCTTGCTCGCTTAGCAAGTAATTATAAACTTTCAGTTTTTGCTCTTTGGTCTTTGGGGCAATAGGTTTTAGTACTGAAACATCGTTAGCATCTTGCGCATAAACGCAACCAAAGGTAGCCAGACCAGCAACTGCCGCTACTGCCAAGATCAATAAATTTATATTTTTTAAAAACTTACTCATTATTTTTTTTCCCATACTAAACTTGGTTTTATCGCGATAATTTATCAGATTTACCTTAAGAGATCATTAAGAAATTGCGTACGAAGTGTTTTTTATGTACAGAATGGGCCAATAGATAGCAATAAGAACATTAAATCTAAGACTTATCGTACCCCAACAACCTTAACAAATCCTTAAGAAAAAATACATTTCCACTCCCCCAACCTCTGAACATGACCAAAAATAGAGAGGATAAACACTGCTTAAATTAGCTCCTACATTAAAATTAAACAGATAAAGATACGAGTTTAATGTGCTAAGACCAACCCCCAAAAATAGCCTTTAAGCCGATCAGTCATGAATCCATCATTTCGAAGTTTAAAGAAGTGACTTCAGAAACCCGGGGATGACGACCACATCGGCCTAGCGTATACTTCCTATATAGACAAAAAAGGTACTTTTTATGACCAAATTAGTGCGATTTGATTGGGCTATCAAATATCTACTGCGTAACAAAGCTAACTTCGATATTATTGAAGGGTTTTTATCCGAACTGTTAAAAACACCAATTCATATCGAAAAAATTCTCGAATCCGAGAGTAATAAAAATCATGTCGACGATAAATTCAACCGAGTCGACCTGTTAGTTAAAACTGAAGAAACCCAGTATATCATCATCGAAATTCAGTGTTCTCGGCAATGGGATTATCTCAGCCGGGTGCTGTATGGAGCTTCAAAAGTAGTTTGTGAATATATCGGTGAAGGTGATATATATGGCAAAATCCGTAAGATTATTTCTATTAGTATCGTATTTTTTGATCTGGGCTATGGCAAAGATTATTTATATCAGGGCACAACAACATTTAAAGGGTTTCATTTTCACGACACCCTGGAATTAAATACTCGGGAAAGAGCCGTGTATGCAGATACTTCGGGCTTAAGGCTGGAGACTCCTGCGGATATTTTTCCAGAATATTACATTATTAAAGTCACGCAATTTCAAGAGAAAGTAAAAGATAAGCTAGATGAATGGATTTATTTTTTCAAACATGGCAAAGTCGAGCAAGAATTTAATGCACAAGGTTTGCAAAGTGCCATGCAAAAACTAGATATCTTGAAACTGAGTGAATCAGAAAGAAGAGCATATGAAAAATACCGGGAAAGCCTTCATGACGATGCCAGTTTTAATGCTCAATTGAAATTTGAACGCAAGGAAGCTCGTGAAGAAGGACTCGCTGAGGGACGCGCCGAAGGGCATGCGGAGGGACACGCAGAAGGGCATGCAGAGGGACATGCTGAGGGACATGCAGAAGGACATGCAGAAGGACATGCAGAAGGACATGCAGAAGGACATG
>JAFEDN010000351.1 GCA_018241585.1 Pseudomonadota bacterium
GTAGATACCACTAATCAAAAGAAATATCGGATGTTATCTGCATTAGATGAAGATGTCTCCATTCTTTACAAACTTTTTAATATTGAGCAAGGTACGACCATCATGGCTCTTTTATAAATGTAGGGCGGGCGCTGAAGTCAGGAGCAGTATACTTATGATCGCGAACAATATACGAGTGCTAAAACAGAGTTCATTAATAAAATAATACAACAGGCTAACGAAGTAGCAGCTCGGATAGCTGATTCATCCCCAATGATCGTTTTTTTGACCGGCGCATCAGGTGTGGGTAAAACCACTTTAGTCAATCAATTTTGTCGACGTCTTACGGGAGAGCATCTACAACCAGAGTTAGTCAATCCAGAAATGGATAATTAGTCTCAATTTTTGAAAAGACAGGCCATAGAAAAAAATGCGGTAATTTTGGATACTACGCGATTAACACAAGATGAAATGCTTGTCTGGTTAAAAAAATATTTACGATCTTACATCAAGCCGTAGCAGTAATTAATGCCGGTATATCACATCGAATCTTTGATTTAAACCGCCAGTAGAGCAATAATACACTGCAGCTCGCGCCAAGCACCATACCCCACCAGAGACCGATGCCCCCAAATTGAAAATAGGTTGCCAATAAATATCCCATAGGTAATGCGATTCCCCAAAAACTGATAATAGAGGCTAACAGTGTAAAATTCGTATCTTTCAATGCGCGTAGCGCACCAAATAGTGAGATTCGTGTAGCCTCAATAATTTGAAATAAAGCGCTAACGGCGAATAATATTTTGATCTCATTAATGATGTTGGTATTAATGGAATTATGTATATCAAGGTCGACTGAAATCAACAATGAAGGAAACATCCAGAAAATAATAGCAACGATTCCCATGAAAATGGCCGATATCATTATACCGGTATAACCTGCGCGTTTAGCTAAATTGATACTTTTTGCACCGAGTAAGTGTCCCATGCGAACGGTAGTGGCTTGAGCGATAGAGAAGATCATTGACATAAGTATACATAGATATTGCATGACTATTTGATTAGCGGCTAACAATTGGCTTCCTAACGATCCCATTACCAATGTTAATGCAAAGAAAAATCCTACTTCAAAACAATACATAGCCCCGATTGGGAAACCCACTTTCAATAATTCCCATAAATATGAGGGTTTATTCTTATTGAGAATAGAACGAAAATAATGTTTGTAATCTTTGTGATTTAAAACAAATAGGCTGATGACAATGGCTATTATCCAATAACTGATGGTCATTCCCCAACCCGCACCCACAATCCCTAAAGCAGGAAATCCAAACGCGCCGAAAATCAATGAATAGCTAAAAAATATCACTAATGAAACACCGAACACGGTGAAATACATAATCATTCGTGCATGACCTAATCCTATGATAAATTCAAAAATAGTGACGGAAACGAAGTTAGGTAGCAATCCCCATGCCAAAGCATGTAAATACGATTTGGCAAGCAATACAACAGATGGATTTTGCCCAAATATTAGGAAGATAGGAGACATATTCCAAAATAAAAAAAATGCTGCAATAGCCATCAGTAGACTTAACAATAAACCATCACGCGCAACTAACGATATGCCGGCTTGATCATTAGCGCCATGTTTATGAGAAATCAAGATGTTGATGGAACCCAAAGTACCAAACATGATGACTGCAAAAGTAGCGTATAACCAGCTGACTAATGCACCT
>JAFEDN010000352.1 GCA_018241585.1 Pseudomonadota bacterium
TGAAAGTCAAAAAACACCCGGACAAAACCAATGCCGGGCGTGTGGAAAAAGGAATAGACTGCCTGGGTTACCGGTTTAGCCCAGGGGGGTTGACGATTGGTCAACAGACGTTAAACCGAATGGCAACCAATCTGTCCGGGCTTCAGGAGCAGCAGGTGAGTGAAAAACGCCTGCGGATGTATTGGCGCAGATTTGTAACCTGGTCTTTTAGTGGGCTACGCGAATATTTCACCTGGGAATCTTGGTTAACAGCAGCGCTTGAATATTTTGGTCAGTCACGACTGCTCAGCTTACTTCAATTCTGCTCTAAAAATTCTTCCCCACCGTTGGACGTTTTGCGCTCTCTACTCCTTGTTTAATCTGTGATCTATAACTTACAAACGCATGCTCAGTCGCACGTTTCAATTTCCAGGGCATCAAGACACTACATGTATCATAACCGCGCTCAACACCATGTTTAACGCATCCTCTTACGTACCTTTTCAAATTATCCCAACTAGAAGTATCGTCATTATGCCATTGCTCATCTGCCTTCTTCAAATGAAATGCGCGGATAAACGGGTTGGGATCCATCTTTTGTAACAATGTGTTCCACTCTCCAAATGTTTGCGGGTCAAATTTCGGTATGATAAACACTTCTTTGTACTTCTCCAGATTATGTTTTTCACATTCCTCCCAGGTCATCGGCGCGATGCCTTTGGCCTCTTTGAGTAAGGCATTGACGACATCCGGGCACATGCCCCACACCGCTGCGCCTAACGGCTGCTCGCCTTTGGCATTGGGCATATCCGGTTTCGCACCTCGTTTTAACAGCGCCGTCACCGTTTTTTCGTCTCCCTGTTTACAAGCGGCAATTAATTCATTTTGCAGTAATAATGAACGTTGTTTTTCTTCTTCCTCCGCTTTACGCTTTGCTTCCGCTTCCGCCCTCTGTCGTGCTTCCGCTTCCGCCCTCTGTCGTGCTTCTTCTTTCTGTTTGATTTCTCTTTGCTCTGTAATCAATGCTATTTTCTCACGATCCGTCAAGCGAATAATCATTTGCTCACGATCAGGAGTAAACAATCCGCCACGCCAGTCTTGCATGGGTTTGATTTCATTCCGCACCAGTTGGGTGAGTTCATTGCGTAAAGTTTGGTTTTGTTCTTGCAGCATTTCATTTTGAGCTTGTAAGTCCCGAATCATCTGCTGTTGCTTCCATAAAAATATCCCCAATACACCCTGACTTTTGAGTTCTCTTTCTTCCGCTGCCTGGAGCTCGGCTACTGTCTGGTCCAGCTGTTTCACTGTATCCGTATGATTTTGACTTTCCGCTAATTGTCGTGCTGTTTGACGGGCTTTATTTTTCAAACCCGCCGTAGCCCCCGCTTTTAACAACGCCACGATTGCTTGATTTGCTCCGGCTTCAGCCGCCATATGTAAAGCGGTATCGCCTTGAGGATCAACGGCGCTTAAAGACGCCTCTCGTCTCAAAAACAGGGTAATGATGTCGACACGATTAATGCCTGCTGCTAAATGCAACGGTGTTTGACCTTGAGCATTAACCGCTTGCAGATGAGCGCCGTGATCTAATAACCAATTGACCGTGCTCAGCGACCCGGCAGTGACGGCGCGATGTAAAGGCGTGCATCCTTCGGCATCGGTCGCTTCTCGCACATCGGTGGGCAAGGTTTTAGCCTCGCCTGCT
>JAFEDN010000353.1 GCA_018241585.1 Pseudomonadota bacterium
AATTATTTAAATTTCGTTTGCAGTATATTGCTGAATCATTGTTAATCATTTATCCGTTCAATGATAAAATTATTAAAAATCAAGACCGTTTGTCTCTGGCTTTATCCTTAGAGCCACATTTAAAGGAAGTCATTAAATATCTTGAAAAAATAGAAAATCAAGTCACTACAGAACTACGAAGTGCAGTGAGAATTTGTTTGGCCAATTTACGGGCAGCTCTAGCAGATTTTTATATCAATTTGTTATTTAAGCCAAAGTTGGGTTTACCTTACGGCCGTGATGCGCGCCAATTGTTAACTGAACATAATTCTCATGGTATGAGATTGGCAAATATTCTTTGTACTTTAGGAATGGCTGATATACATTCGGGTCACGATCAAAAAGGATTGGAATTGCATATCCTAGCAAAACGAGTTTTGGAAAGAATCGATTTACAAGGATCAGCTATGGCAACGGTCTTAACTGGTACCGGCATAGCGCAAAGAAGATTAGGACGTCCTGATGAAGCTAAAAAATTTCATCAAGAGGCTTTAAAAATAAGAAGCTCTCTAAATATTGAACTTGACAAAGCTAAAAGTTTAACGAATTTAGGTATGGCATGTTTGGATTTAGGTGAACTTGAAGAAGCACGTCGTTTTTTTACAGATGCCAAGAAAATTATAAATAAAGAATTATCAACTAATCCAAATTCTTTACTGCCGGTTAATGCTGATGTTAATATCGGCCATGTTCATTTACTGTTAAATAATCCTCAAAAAGCACTTGAGTTTTTAAACCCAGCAAAAGAAAAACTAGATTTACTCTTTGAAGAGATCAATCCTTATAGTACTGAATGCGAAAATCTTATCGGTGAAGCTGAACTGGCCGCTGGAAATGCAGATAAGGCTTACCTTATTCATCAAGGACTCGTTAGTAAATTTAAAGACCTGGAAGATCATAAGCGAGATTATGCCCAAAGTTGCCTCTCCTTTGGTGCTGCGGCGTTGGCGTCAGGTAAAAAACAAGAAGCTCTCGAGCATTTTGAAATAGCACGCAAAGTTTTTAAGCAAGAATATGGTAAGAAACACAGTCTTACCATCCGTTGCCGGGAAAAATTAGCTCTTTGCTATGAAAGCATGGGAGACCCAGAAAATTGTTGGATTAATTTAGAAATTGTTCTCGACACACGTCTAGAAATTTATAAGGATCAACCCCATCCGGACCTTGCTGTTGCATATGAAAATCTTGGAGATTTTTTTAGGAAATTAAATATTTTGTCCCGAGCGAAAGAACATTATTTAAGCGCCAAAAAAATCTATCTCGACTTTAATAAGGGCAAAAAAGAACAATATAAAACTGAAATTGATAAATTAACTGACAAGTATAATTGTTTAGAAACTACAGAAATTAAACTTGCTCATCACAAACGCAGCAATGTCACTATGTTTCGTTCAAGATATAACCAATCTTTGCAACACGTTAATGAGTCAAAACTAATAATTGAGGAAGTGGATAAGCAATTATCCAAGTTAAAAGATACGCTTTTCTATCCAAATACGGTAAAACCGTCTGAACTTTCACAAGAATCATCAATAAAAAATTTAAGAGCGAAATTATAAGGTAAGGATAGTTTAGTTTATAATTGCAGTTTGCAAACTTGCATCCGCCAGCGACACATAATCGCAACAGCACCTACCAACATTC
>JAFEDN010000354.1 GCA_018241585.1 Pseudomonadota bacterium
AAACCAGGAGGTGGATTAATGCAAATGATGCCTGATGAAGCGGGTAAAATCAAGGTCCAGCAGACGCACATATTGGCTTGTGGCAATGTTCAAAATTTTGTGGTTGAAACATCAAGAATAGTGTACATTAATTTAAAATCATTTGAATAGGGAAGTTCGATGAAAATAAATCTACATAAGCTAATTTCTCCCCTGTTATTTTTTCTAGGGATTCTGTTAAGTTCTTTAGCCTGTTCTGCGCCCAGTCAGCCAAGTTATCCTTCGTCCATGCTACCTCGTGGCGTGTCGGAACATTTCATAGTAGCCAATGGTATTCGTCTTCATTACCTTGAAGAAGGCAAAGGGCCTTTGGTGATATTGCTACATGGCTGGCCTGAGACTTCGTTAGCATGGAGTAAAACGATTAGTGCCTTGTCTACCCAATATCATGTTGTTGCACCTGATTTACGAGGCATTGGATTATCCGAGCGGACCCAAAAAGGTTATGACAAAAAGACGATCGCTACAGATATCAAATCGCTGATTGAAGCTTTAGGGGAAAAGCAAGCCGTTATTATAGGTCATGATATGGGTGGGAAAGTAGCTTATGTCATGGCCCATCTTTATCCACAATATGTATCTAAATTAGTATTGGTGGATTGTTTGATTCCTGGGACAGAAAATACCGATATCTACCATGGTGGGGCTTGGCATTATGGGTTTCATATGGCTCCAGAAATACCTGAGATGTTGACTAAAGGCCGTGAAGAAGAATATATCAGCGCACAGATTAAGACATGGACTTTTAAAAAGAATGCGATCAGTGAAGACCTTATCCATGAATACGCCAAATATTATGCCACAAAAGGTGGCATGACCGCCGGCTTTAATTATTATCGTGCACTTAAAGATGATGCAGCGCTGGTAAACACTTTTGCCAATGAAAAATTGTCTATGCCGGTGTTGGCCATCAGTGGCCGTCATGGTGTTGGGGATAAGTTGGGCGAAGCATTGAAAAATCAGACCACGTCATTAAAAACCGTTATCGTTGAAGATAGCGGTCATTTTGTGGCTGAGGAAAGTCCCAAGGAATTTCAAAGCATTGTACTTCAATTTTTAAATAATCATTGATAAAATTTAGTTAGAAGCAAAAATTACCTACTTTTAGAGAAATTTAGGCCTCAACTAGGCAGACCTTGGGTAGATACCTTAAAAAATTCAAGGCATTCCAACATGAAGGAATTACGCTTTAAAGCTAAAAATGGAGTATGGCGAGTTGCGTTTGCGTATGACCGCCGATTAAGTTAACTGGTTTTGAAAACATAGCTCAAGGAAGAGAATAGGGGAAATAGTTAGATCAGAGAATTCAAGGTAGGAAAGAAATAACAAGTATATTAGCCGTTTGGGGTGCAGTAGTTTCCAGTTTTACAGTAGGGTGGAACCCTTTTCGTGATTTTATACAACGTGGTCGTATTCAATTATCTTGCTATACTACGTGAAAATCGGCCTCCCCGGAGTCAACGATCTTAATAAAAAATACATTACTTATCTGGTCACAAATTCAGGTGGGAAACCCATTATGATAACTTTAATTGGAGGACAATTAACTGATGGAAGAGCTATTGTCTGCTGAGGAATTTCTATTTCAACGCCGATACTTTTAAGTAAAGCTTGATATTGCTCCCCACCAGAGTATTAATC
>JAFEDN010000355.1 GCA_018241585.1 Pseudomonadota bacterium
GCAGCTTCAAGCGTCTGGCGATCAATGCTCGGAAAATTATGGATTGGATCAATTAAATTTATTATCCACGGATACCGAACGGCAATTGTTGCGGCATCTATCAAACTACCCCGATTTGTTGCAATATGCCGCATTGCGTTTCGAGCCACATATGCTTGCTCATTATTTACAAGAATTGGCGAACTTTTTTCATATTTACTACAATAGCGAAAAATTTCTAGTGGCCGCAGAGGGTTTACGTAATGCACGTTTGTGTTTGATCAAAGCGGTGCAAATCGTACTGGTAAATGGGTTAACACTTTTAGGTATTTCAGCCCCCGAACAAATGTAATTCGGTCTGATTGGAGATACATAATGCGTAAAATCGGAATTATTTTGACCACCGTTTTGGTAGTCGTTGCTTTTGTTGTTTTATCAGTCCCTTTTGCCATGGGCGTGTGGATTCAAGCCCGTTATGCCAAGATGCTGACCGAATTTAACACCCCGCATTTAACCTACCAATTAATCTCTTTTAAGCGCGGCTGGTTTCAATCGAAAGCGCAATTGCAGGTTACTCTCCATAGCGCTGAAACTACTTTAAACGGGGAATCGGTGCCCTTAGCCCAATTCATAGTCAATCAAAATATTTTACACGGGCCTTTAGTTAGGCAACAACATCTCGATGGTTCCAAAAAATGGCAATTTGCTCGCGCGGCCGTTAGTAATGAGAGTCATGCCGGCAATTTAAATTTTCAATCCAACTCTATTTGGACCATGTCTAATAGCATAAATACCGACCTGCAAATTGGCCATTTGTTGTTGAGTAATGATCGCCAAAGAATAGAAGTAAACGGACTTAATGGGCAGATTGATTATGTTCCTTCCGATAGACATTTTCTCTCCAATTTGAACTTAGTCAATGGCGCCTTGTATGAAAACAATCCTGAAAAAGTAGCTAATAACAATATCGTTGATTTAGTTAAAGTCATGGAATTGGATCATTTCACTAGCCACTTAGATATTCACAAAATTAATGCTCTTTGGTACGGAGTGCGCCATTTTGGAGCAGAAAAAATTACTATTTACCCTTATGGTGGAGAAACTTTGACTTTTAGCAACTTGACGGCTGATCTTAATCAGGAGCAACATCAAGGTGTCACCCACTTTAGTTTAAACAATCATATCGACTCCATTACCAATGGCCAATTTAAAGTAGGTCAAATCCAAGTGGCTTTAAAATTGGATAATATGGATAATAATCTTTTAGAAAATTTTGCCCAGACATTTATGTATGGTTCCGATTTTCAGCGGTTTAAATTGTATCCCATTTTAGTAGATATGTTTGCTAAAGGCATGACCGCCGACTTAAGCCAATTGCAATTCAACACCGACGACGGTCCGGTTTCAATGCAGATGCAAATAGCTTCTTTGCCTGCCGATCCTAGTAACAATGGTTTACTGCATCTATTAGAAAGTTTAAACATTCAGGCAGCGGCTAATGTACCGAAAGAATGGCTGAAAAAAAATATTACTTCTTATTATCAAACTAAAAAGAATGAAAATCCTAATATAAAAATGGATGCGCAGCAGATAGCTGACCATCTGATGACTTATTGGCAGGATCAACATTTTCTTGTTCCGCAAGCTCAACAAGTCTCGATTGCAATTAATTATAAAAATGGCCAGTTGTTAATC
>JAFEDN010000356.1 GCA_018241585.1 Pseudomonadota bacterium
TAACCGGCCAATTCTTTAAAAGACTGGCTGCCCCGCCGCTATGATCATTATCACCATGACTTACCATCAGCAAATCAATCTTATTTACAGCCAAAGTAATCAAGTAAGGGGTGACCACTTCCTGACCTGCATCAAATCCTTGGGGAATATGGGCGCCGGTATCGTAAACTAATAGGTGATCAGCAGTTTGAATAACAACCGATAAACCCTGCCCCACATCCAACATAGTCAACCAATAACTGCCGATTGCAGGTCTGGCCGGATGAACCAGCCACATCGGGATAAAACCGATTAAACCGATCCATTTCAATTTTAATTTTTTCGGCGTCATGCACAAGCCTGCTCCAGCTAAGGCGATAACTAAAACCCACCATTGAGTTATGGCAAGAGTTGCTCCTGCCCATGAAAGGTTGGACAACCATTTTAGAAACCACCAAAGCGGCTGTAAGAGTTTCGCAGCTAATAAAAATAAAATTTTGCTGGCCACAGTCACTTGCAACAGATTAGCCAAAGCATCCAATAAACATAGAGGAACAATCAGCCAACTAATCCAAAAAATTGCTGGCAGGTTCGCCAATAAAGTTACCAAAGAAAACTGGTGAAAGAAAAATACCGTCAAAGGCGTGATTCCTATAAATAAACCGCATTGGATTTTTAACCATTGCTTCCAATGCGGCATTTGCTTCGAGCCGGTTAGACTGTAATGAATCCAAAAAACTGCAGCAAAACTCAGCCAAAGCCCAGCCGTGTATAAAGCACCCGGTTCATTTAATACCACGCAGGCAAAAGCCATTCCAATGGTTCGCCACCGGTCCAAAAATCGATGATTCAACTTGGATAAACAGCCTAATAAAATCATCAATACCGCTCTTTGCGCAGGTATAGCAAATCCTGCCAATAAGCCATAAAAGATCGCAAATACTAAAGCAACCATAGAACCTACTTGTTGTGCAGGCAAGTACAGTAACCACTTGGGAAAACAACGCCATAACCGGTTACCTAGAAAGTAGGCAATAGCAACCATCCAACCGATATGTAATCCAGCAATTACTACCAAATGAACTGTGCCTGTTCGTTGTAGAATTTGCCAATCTTGATCACTCAGCCCTTGCTCAGACCCAATAGTCAAAGCAGTAATTATGGCTTTTAAAGAATCGTTGTTCACAATGCTTTGAGCAATTGTTGCTCGTAACTGATCACGAATTTTGGCAAATAGAAATGGATTAGCACCAGATAATAATTCTGATTTTTTTTTCTGGTCCACATAGCCTGCGGCATGAACCCGTCTCGGAGACCACCATAATAATGATCGGCTTTGCGCATTAAAATTGTCAAAAGCATGAGGTGGTTTTAAGCGAACTGTGATCCGCCAATGCTGACCTGCAGATAACGGAGGATGTGGATTCTCCCAGTGTAGCAGCAGTCTCTTTTTTTGAACTGCGCCATCAAATATATTAGTTTGCAAAATAAATTCTGTAGAATACGGTTCAGTGATTGGCAAATTAACAATTTCCCCGGTCACTTCAATAGCTTTGGTCGCCAGTTGATCAGGCAACCTTTTTTGCAACCAATCATTAGCTAAATAATCAGATCGAAGTAACCCTAAACTAAAACAACTCAAACCGAATAATACTTTAACCAGCCAATGATTTACTCCTAGCCTTCTCCAAG
>JAFEDN010000357.1 GCA_018241585.1 Pseudomonadota bacterium
ATCTCATCTCCGTCACCGACGGTGTCCAATCGACCCCGCCCAGCACGGCCAGTGTGGTCTTTACCGACGCGCCGGTCATTCAGCAAATCACCCTGAATATCACTCAGGGTGAGACGATCACCTTAACGCCGGCGCTGCTCAATGTCACGGCGACCGACGGCAGTACGCCGGATCAGGTAATCTTAACGATCAGTGACCTGGAACACGCTGCTATCCAATCGAACGTCACCGGTGCACCGGTCAGTCATTTCACTTTAGCGGATTTACAAGAAGGCGAGATTCGCTTAACTCAGGACGGCAGTCCGATTACCCCGAGCTTGACGGTGACGGCGGAGGGGATCAAAAAACTCAGCAGTGCGCCAACTCCGGTTTCTGTTTATCTTTCCAATCAGGGCGTGTACGCGCCCCGGTTGGTGAATAATTATCTGTTGGTGGTACAGGGACAGGCGACGGTATTAACGACCCGGTATTTATCGGCGGAGAACCCGAATGGTTTGCTGCCAGATAATAGTACGATTTTTTATATCAGTGATACTAGTCATGGTCATTTCAGCTTGATCCCACAGCCACAGACCTGGATATCGTTTTTTGATCAGGGACAATTAAACGACGGTCAGGTGCAGTTTGTGCATGATGGTTCGTTATCGGTTCCGGGTTATCGCAGCGCAGTGCTGGCATTCGGTCTGCAAAGCGCCAGTCTGCCGGCGGCGGTGATCTTCCGTCCGGTCAATCAACCGCCGCAGTTAGTGTATTCCCTCGCAGACCAAACGGCGACGGTGGGAGAACCGTTTACCTACGCCATTCCCGCCGACAGTTTTGTCGATCCGGAAGGAGAGGCATTGACCTTCACCGCCAGCCGATATAATAGCAGCGCCCCCTTGCCGGATTGGTTGTACTTCAGCAGTAAGAATAATCGTTTTACCGGAACCCCGATGCTCAAGGATTTTATTCAAGTCAACGTGACGACGCAGGACCCGGCAGGATTAGCGACGAGCACGGACTTGACGATTAATGTGGGCGTTACCCCGTCGCCAAATAGTCTTTCGACCTGGGAAAAAACCGTAATTGGCGCGCTGATATCCGGAGGCATCGGGATTGGTTTTGCCTTGGTACAGATTTGCCTGAAACGCGTTGCTAATAAGAAATTACAGCAAGTGTTGGGTCAAGGTGATACCAAATATGAGCAGGATGTGGTGCGGCCGGTGATGAAGGAGATCGCACAGCGGATCAAGATCACGCGGTTTATGAATGCGACGACCAATAAAGAACTGATGGCGTTTAAGAGTGCGGTGCGGAGCCTGTTAAGTGTCTTATCTGAAAAGGGAGTGAATTTAAATTTTGCGGAGATGAAGGACACCGAAAGAGACAAGACGATCAATGAAATCGGTAATCAGACCTACCGGTGGATGAAAGCGAACCAACGCGGCTGTGCGGCGCGTTGCCCGGGATTCCATGCGTTTTTCAAGCCGCAATTGAAGGCGGAGGAATTGCAGGATGCGGCGGAAGCCATTGCCGATCAAGTGGTGCTCGCTCTACAAAAACGTGCTCAAAGTCAACCGATCATGAGCAAAAATCTCTCGATATCAGACAGCCCGGTTTATAAAGACAGCAAAAGGAAATCGAGTGTGGACCTTTCGCTGCCGGACGCCCCTGCGTCTCCTTC
>JAFEDN010000358.1 GCA_018241585.1 Pseudomonadota bacterium
AACCAAGAGGCAACTCACGCGAAGCGAGAGTTGCCTGCAAATAAACTTTTCAAAGAAAACCTATCCCTTAGCCTTTTACAAAGGTGATTTGGGATCGGGCTCTTTATTCTGTTCTTTATGACCAATATCGGTACGTTGATCTGGGAAGCCTTTGTTGGGTCCTTGATGCATTTCAAATGTATCGCCAGTCAGTATTTTCATATACCTAAATATAGGCTGTTAACAGCGATGTTCCAAAAAATGATTAAAGTATTAATTTAATAAAAACATCTAATTACTTGAAAAAATATTGATTAATAAAATCTGCTATAATTAGAGCCAGTATAATTTATTTGGAGACAATCATGCGAAGAGGATCGAAAGGTAAATATAGTCATAAGCAAAAGCGTCAAGCTAAGCATATTGCTCAAGGTTACCGCGGTAAAGGGTTATCGAGCAGAGAATCAGCTCGAAGAGCCTGGGCTACCGTTAACAAAGCCACAGGAGGTGGTAAAAAAAGCGGCTCAGGAAGAAAGAAAAGTGCACAGGAATTGAAAACTAGACGGAAGAGCATAGGTAGAAGCGCAGCCGCTACTCGCAAAGGTCGTCCATTAAGCCTCTCTGAAAGAGGCCGCATGGGTGGTCTGGCATCAGGCAGGTCTAGAAGAGCGAGCTCTCGGCGAGGACTTGCCCGGCGCAGCCTCAGTAATAGAGGCAGAACTACCGTTAGATTAGCCGGTTCTAAGAGAACAGGACGGCGTTCGGTAACTTTATCCAGATCGAACGCGGCTAGGGGAATATCTCGACGTATGAGCAATATTTCCCGTGGAAAAGTTAGGTCCAGAAAATCTATGGCGGGTCGCAGAAGTAACCGACTCGGATCAACCCGAAGAATGGCTACTTCCAGAGCAAGGTCTGCTAGACGCAGATAATCTCTTATACCCGGTGGTCTGAATTTTAATAGCCTGCCGGGTTATTTTTTTAAAATAAAGCGTTTTCTTGCGGATAATAAATTTTAATTGGCCTAGTGCTTCTATCAACAATTGCAAAAGAAGTCAGCGAATGCAATCGTGTTGAATGCACGCTTATGATATCAATGACTTTAATTCCTCGAATCACTTCAGCATCGGAAAGTAAAGAGCGGTGGCAACGCCAAGGCACTGCTTCTGCACACATGATGGCTGTTCTTGACTGCTTAACATAGCCATTCAATTCTTTTAAAGCAGCAAAAAATTCTGTAGTTTGCATATAATCAGCATACCCTCGGAATGCGGCATTTCTCCAGCCCACATTGATAGAATCTTTGAGCGGATGTCGTAAACCTCCTAATTTAGCAAGGTGTAGATAATGAATTTTAATCTTTTTTAAAGATTTTTTTAATTCTGGTGAGTTAAACCAAGGTACGTGCCTTGAGCGAGGCACAGTTCGAATATCTGCTAGCAGTTGAATTTCATAAGTTTGCAGCAATTGAAGGAAATCTTCTAAAGAATGATTAGAATGTCCGATGGTATAAAGTGTCGTCATAATAATAAAAATTTAAGGTATAAACGTCTATATTGCCATTGGTCACGGCCATCTACAGGTAATTATTCCGATAATGCTGAAAAGGGACATTTAAAAAGTTTTCAAAACTGTTTTTAGAAATTGCCCTGTGTAGGATTTGGCGTTTTTAGCGACTGCTTCG
>JAFEDN010000359.1 GCA_018241585.1 Pseudomonadota bacterium
CTTATGACCAACAAAACAATATGGGCAGTCCAGTATCTAAAGGCTACGATTTGGCGAGTGGCACAAAAATCTAACTATATATCGGCCGTGGCAGATAATACATTTTCTTCCACGGCTTTTCTAAAGAACCTTTTGTTCATAGTTTAGAGGAGATGAGGTCATTGGAGCAGCCATTCTAGGAACCGGAGCATTAATAATAGCGGGAAATTGAATGAGCAAAATTATTGAGCGATTAATATTTGTTTTATTGATACTAAATTTGTGGATGTTTATTCCTTCTATATGGGGAACTTGGGAGGGTTTTGCCTTTATTCATGCAATAAAAGGAAATACTTCAGGATTACTCACTTTAATTTTATTAGGTAACATAAAAGGCTATGCAGTTCTAATTTTGACTACCTGGGGATTTTTAAAAAAATGGCGGGGAACAGTAGTATTATATTTGCTTTATCTTAGTTACTTCATGCCATTGATTTTGAAATCAACCATTCAACGTTGGCAAAATAAATCCATTTTTCTTCTTTTATCTTCTAGTTTATATACTCATACTGCCATTTTGATATGGCTAATTTGTTTGATTACTTTCTGCTTAATACTATTCGAAATAGATTATAAAAATTTATTTAATAATTGGAAGAACCATGTTAGCAATAGATTGTTCTTTGGATCATAATCGCAAAGAATCCCTCATTTCTTTGAAATTAAATAATGTCGATATTACCTATGTCAAAATGTCGCTTTCCGAAATCATTTTTTAGGATGAAATATAATCAATCGCTACTGCCTGTGAAGCCACTTTATAAACTGGTTAATAACCGCTTAGTATAATGATTTTGCGGATTCGCTAAAATCCTCTCGGTAGCGCCCTGTTCCACTATTTTGCCTTGGTGCATCACCGCCATTCTGTGAGCTAGATAAGCGACCACACCTAAATCATGGGTAATTAACAAGTAGGTAATACCCAATTCTTTTTGTAAGTTTTCTAGTAAAACCAGCATTTGTTTCTGAATGGAAACATCAAGTGCGCTGGTCGGCTCGTCCAAAATTAAAACCTTTGGCTGTAATACTAAAGCCCGGACCAGGCAAATTCTTTGTCTTTCACCACCGGAAAATTCATGAGGATAACGTTTTTTGATGTTAACCGGCAAATCCACCTTTTTAAGCAAATTGTCCAATAAGCATAGATGTTCTGTGAACGAGTGTTTTGTTTTTTGCAATTTTAAACCTTCCTTCAAACTATCACCGATTGTCATTCTTGGATTCAAAGCACTGTAAGGGTCCTGAAAAATAATTTGGATATTGGCTCTTTGTTCACGTAATGTTTTTTGGGAAGCTTTTAATAAGTCAATGCCATTTAAAATAACTTGACCTTTTGCAGATAACAATCGAACGATCGCTTTTGCGGTTGTGGTTTTTCCAGACCCAGATTCTCCAACTAATGCAAAGGTTTCAGCGCCGGCGATTTCAAAGCTGATATCATCCACGGCTTTGATGGTATCCATTGTTGTTCGGAACAATCCCTTTTTTATTGGGAAATAAACCTTTAAATTTTTAACCGACAATAAAGGCGCGGATGGTTCTAATAACTTTTGTTGCGCGCGCCCAGGCAAAATAGCCGATAATAATTTATGACTATAAGGGTCTT
>JAFEDN010000035.1 GCA_018241585.1 Pseudomonadota bacterium
CATTATTTATCCTTTGTAGACTGCGAGGCTATAACCAATAGTCCGTTGACTGCGCCTCTTGTCTAAGGGTTAAACGACTCCGTGTTTTTTGATTAAATATTATATATAAATCAAACTTAGACGGCGAGGTCCTATCATTGGTAATTCGCTTCAAGACTAAGAACTAGCGCAGTATCAGCGGGCTCAAGATACTGCAAGGGATCAGCGTGGTATCAGCGGACTCGAGGTAAGTTACTTTGTGAGCTCCGCTAACTATTTCGCTCTCATTTCAGACCTACAAAATCCACTTTGATTTTTGTCGTAAAAAAAATTATCATATGCGTATGTTAAGCCAATACTTTCCTGTACTCATTTTTATGATCATTGCAGTGGCTCTAGGCGTTATCGCTTACACTGCGGGTAGCATATTAGGGCCTCATAAACCTTATAAATCAAAATTAGCACCTTATGAGTGCGGTTTTGATCATTTCGAAGACGCCCGGTTACCTTTCGATGTTCGCTTCTATTTAGTCGCCATTCTATTTATCATTTTCGATTTAGAAACGGCATTCCTATTCCCTTGGGCGATGGTGCTGCGCCACGTAGGCTGGATAGGCTTCGGTTCCATGATGTTTTTCCTCGGCATTCTTATCGTCGGATTTATATATGAGTGGAAGAAAGGCGCATTAGAATGGGAGTGATCTGCTGATGAATTTAAATGAACTATTATCAGGCCAGGGCTTTGTAGTCACTTCCTTAGATAAATTAGTCAAATGGGCCCAAACCGGTTCGATGTGGCCGATGACCTTTGGCCTAGCATGCTGCGCAGTTGAAATGATGCACGCAGGCGCTTCCCGCTATGATATTGACCGTTTTGGCGTAGTGTTTAGACCCAGTCCTCGTCAGTCCGATGTGATGATCGTCGCTGGAACATTGTGTAATAAAATGGCGCCGGCTCTGCGCAAAGTTTATGACCAAATGCCGGAGCCAAGATGGGTCATTTCTATGGGCTCCTGTGCCAATGGCGGTGGGTACTATCATTACTCTTATTCCGTAGTGCGCGGATGCGATCGAATTGTTCCGGTAGATATTTATGTACCGGGTTGTCCTCCTACAGCGGAAGCACTGGTATATGGCATCATCCAGCTACAAAACAAAATTAAACGTCGCAATGTCATCAAGCGTGATTAAGGAATGCAGATGCAACAACAGAATCAAGATTTAATAACGGCTTTACAGCAGACATTCGGTGATCAATTGCAGTATTTAAAAATTGAGGACATGGTTACCATCGAAGTTGCGCCGGAAAATCTCATATTCGTTTGCAAAACTTTGCAGCAGGAACCGGCCTTTAAATTTGAACAGTTAACAGACTTGTGCGGAGTGGATTATTTAGAATATGGCAAGACCGAATGGCGTACCGAGGAAACTACAGAAAGTGGTTTTAGCCGGGGCGTTGAATCGATTGAAGAACAGGTTTTGCCTTGGACAAAGCCGCGTTATGGTGTCACCTATCATTTACTGTCTTTAGATCACAATCAAAGAATCCGAATTAGAGTATTTTTAACACCTGAACCAGTTGTCCCTTCCGTGTATGATATTTGGAATGCCGCCAATTGGTACGAGCGCGAAGCCTACGATTTGTATGGTATTGTCTTTGATGGTCATCCTGATTTAAGAAGATTGTTGACCGATTATGGCTTCAAAGGTTATCCATTTCGTAAAGATTTTCCGTTAATCGGCGAAGTTGAATTACGATATGACGCCACTCAACAACGTTGTGTATATGAACCGGTTAGTATTCCTCCCCGAGTGTTAACTCCACGCGTTATCCGAAAAGACCACCGCTATTTGGTCGAAAACCCGAAAGAGGGGCAATAAATGACAAAACGCCAGAATATTATAATTAATCCTTGCCTGATGGGGAACTTCCCCTTCATTACCGAATCACAGCCTTGCTGGGGTGCGGTATCGAAACCAGGAAGCGGCCTCTGCTTCAGCGGAGGCTACTGTGTCTGAGATTAGAAATTACACATTGAATTTTGGTCCACAGCACCCAGCCGCCCACGGCGTTTTGAGAGTGATTATGGAAGTAGACGGGGAAGTCATTCAACATACTGATCCCCATATTGGTTTATTGCATCGGGCTACCGAAAAATTAGCCGAATCGAAAATTTATAATCAATCAATTGGTTATATGGACCGTTTAGATTATGTATCGATGATGTGTAATGAACATGCTTATGTCATGGCTATTGAAAAATTATTAGGAATTACGCCGCCGATTCGAGCCCAATATATTCGAGTCATGTTTGATGAAATCACTCGTATTTTAAATCACTTACTATGGGTCGGCGCCCACGCACTAGATATTGGTGCTATGAGTGTTTTCTTATATTGTTTTCGTGAACGAGAAGATTTACTGGATTGTTATGAAGCGGTTTCGGGAGCAAGAATGCATGCTACCTACTATCGTCCAGGGGGCGTGTACCGCGATCTTCCCGACAGTATGCCAAAATATGAACCTTCCAAATGGCATAAGGAAAAACGTGTCAAGGAAATGAATCGTAACCGCGAAGGGTCTTTATTAGATTTTATTGAAGATTTCACTCAACGTTTCCCAAAATTGGTAGATGAATACGAATATTTACTCACAGAAAATCGTATTTGGAAGCAGCGTACCGTGGGTATTGGGGTGGTTTCTGCAGAAAGAGCAATCAATTTAGGATTTACCGGTCCAATGCTACGTGGCTCCGGAGTAGAATGGGACCTACGAAAAAAACAGCCTTATGAAGTCTATAACGAATTAGAATTTGATATTCCAATCGGCGTCCATGGAGATAGTTACGATCGTTATCTGGTTCGAATGGAAGAAATGCGCCAATCTAATCGCATCATTAAACAATGCATTGATTGGTTACGGAACCACCCGGGCCCAGTAATGATCAACAACAACAAGATTACTCCGCCTGCCCGCAAAATCATGAAAGAAGATATGGAATCGCTGATCCATCATTTCAAACTGGTGAGCGAAGGTTATTCGGTACCCCCAGGTCAAGCTTATGCCGCGGTTGAGCATCCTAAAGGTGAATTTGGAGCCTATATCATTTCTGATGGTTCCAATAAACCTTATCGATTGAAATTAAGAGCGGGCAGTTACCCCCATATGGCTGCATTGGATGAATTGTGCCGGGGACATATGATTGCCGATTTAGTAACTGTAATCTCCACTATCGATGTGGTATTTGGCGAGGTTGACCGCTAATGAATGAAATTTTTACCATTGCTCCCGATGTCACCAAAAAAATAGACCAGTGGTTGGTAAAATATCCTAGTGAACAGAAACGTTCAGCCGTGGTAGCTGCTTTATTATACGTGCAAGAGCAAAACCAGGGCTGGTTAAGTCAGCCTGCTATGGATGCAGTCGCCGGTTATTTGCAAATCGATCCGATTTGGGTGTATGAAGTTGCCACTTTTTATGACATGTATGAGTTAAAACCCAGAGGCCGTCATAAAATTGGCATCTGTACCAATATTGCTTGCATGTTGCGAGGTGCGGAAGAAATTGCTGATTGTGTTAAAAAAAGACTGGGAATTAATTTTGGCGAGTCGACACCAGATGGTAAGTTTTTATTGCGTGAAATGGAGTGCATGGCTGCTTGCGGAGGCGCTCCCATGTGTCAAATAGATGATCATGAATATCATGAAAATCTCACTCCAGAGAAAATATTAAGCATTATAGATCATTTATCTACGGAAACATCCAATGGCAATGGCTAATATTCCTATTTCTCAAGTACTCGGTTTTCATGAGGTACTCTGTGGCTAACGAAGTTTGTTATCGTACATTGCATTTATCAGAACCTTGGAGCCTGAAATCCTACCAAAGTGTTGGCGGATATGAAGCTTTGCGGAAGATTTTACGTGAAAAAACTCCGCCTGAACAAATCATTCAAACTTTAAAAGATTCGGCGTTGCGCGGAAGAGGCGGCGCAGGTTTCCCAACGGGTTTAAAATGGAGCTTCGTGGCTCGTGATGTCCCTGGTCAAAAATACGTGCTCTGTAATTCCGATGAGAGTGAGCCTGGAACTTTTAAAGACCGGGATATTTTACGTTACAATCCCCATCAAATCATCGAAGGTATGGCGATTGCCTGCTATACCATGCGGGCTACCGTTGGTTATAATTTTCTACGAGGAGAATTTTGGGAGCCATTTCAGCGATGTGAGCATGCTTTGGCAGAAGCCCGTGAAGCCGGTTTGTTAGGAACTAATATATTAGGATCGGGTGTGGACATTCAAATACACAACCATATGAGCGCCGGCGCATATATCTGTGGTGAAGAAACGGCGTTGATGAATTCGTTAGAAGGGAAGCGGGGATGGCCGCGTTTTAAGCCGCCTTTTCCAGCCAACTTTGGTTTATATGGCAGACCTACCAATATTAATAACACTGAAACTTATGCTTCTGTACCGGTAATCATCGAGAAAGGGGCAAAATGGTTTGCTGACCTTGGAACTCCCAAGAATGGTGGAACCAAAATTTTCAGCGTTAGTGGTCATGTCAACAAACCGGGTAATTTCGAAGTGCCCTTAGGAACACCTTTTTCAGAGTTGTTGGAAATGGCTGGTGGTGTTCTGAAAGGCCATCAACTTAAAGGCGTTATTCCTGGAGGCAGTTCCATGCCGGTTTTACCTGCCGACGTCATTATGAAAACCAAGATGGATTTCGATAGTTTAGCGGCCGCCGGTTCGATGTTAGGTTCGGGTGGGGTCATCGTTATGGATGAAACTACCTGCATGGTAAAAGCTTTGGCTCGAATTTTAAAATTCTACATGCATGAATCTTGTGGCCAATGTACTCCTTGCCGTGAAGGTTCGGGTTGGGTTTATCGCTTAACCCAAAAAATAGAAGACGGTAAAGGAACCTTGGAAGATTTAGAGCGTTTGGGATCAGCCGCTCGCGGAATAGAAGGACGAACCATTTGCGCCTTCGGTGAAGCCATAGCTTGGCCGATCGGAGGATTTTTAAAATATTTTCGAGATGAGTTTATTTACCACATTCATAACAAGAAATGTTTAGTATGAGTATCTTAAATCCCAGAGACTTTTTTCTGTGCACGAAAACCTGCGCTGTCATTGCGAACGTCATGGCGAGCGTTAGCGAAGTAATTCAGTTCGTACTTCGAACAAGCTCTGTACTGGATTACTTCGCTAACGCTCGCCATGACGATGTACAGAGGAGACCATTATGGTTGATTTAGAAATTGATAATAAGCCGGTGTCTGTGGAACCTGGGGCTACGATAATCGAAGCCGCTGATCAAATTGGAGTTTATATTCCACGATTTTGTTATCACAAAAAGTTATCGATTGCGGCCAATTGCCGGATGTGCTTGGTAGAAGTTGAAAAAACCGGAAAAGCTTTGCCGGCATGCGCAACTCCAGTCACTCAAGGCATGAAAGTGCATACTATTTCCCAAAAAGCCATTGATGCGCAGAAAGCCGTTATGGAGTTTTTACTGATTAATCATCCCCTTGATTGTCCGATTTGCGATCAAGGTGGCGAATGTGAATTACAAGACCTTTCCATGGGTTTTGGCAGCTCCCATTCTCATTATAATCAACCCAAACGTTCTGTTTTTAACGATGACCTTGGCCCGTTAATTGCTACCGAAATGACTCGATGCATTCAATGTACTCGTTGTGTCCGTTTCGGTGACGAAATTGCCGGTATGCGTGAATTAGGCGTGACTTATCGAGGCGAATCCGAACAGATTACCACTTACGTTAAACACATGATGCAGTCGGAAGTCTCAGCAAACATCATTGATTTATGTCCAGTCGGCGCTTTATTGAATAAACCAGCTCAATTTTCTCTGCGAGCATGGGAAGTGAAAGAGCACCCTTCAATAGCGGTTCATGACTGTTTAGGGACCAATATTTTCTTTCATTCCCGCGGCGAGGAATTCACTCCCCAGCGTCAAATTTTACGGGTTGTACCTCGTGAAAATTCTGACATCAATGAAACTTGGATCAGTGACCGGGATCGTTTTAGTTATTGGTCATTAAAGCATCCTGACCGATTGCTCAAACCGCAGATTAAACGTAACGGCCAATGGCATGAAATTGATTGGGAGCCGCTATTGATGGAAATAGCGCATCGCACCCAAGTAATATGCCATGAGCAAGGGGCCGATCAAGTCGCAGGTTTGGTGTCTCCCAATTCCACATTAGAAGAATGCTATCTTTTTCAAAAATGGATGCGGGCTTTTGGCAGCAATAACATTGATCACCGCTTCCGTCAGCAGGATTTCAGTGATCAAGGTCTAGCTCCAGCTTATCCAAACATCGGCATGGCTCTGCCTGAGATTGAAAGTTTGCAGACCGTATTATTAGTTGGTTCGCATATACGCTATGAGCAACCGTTACTCGGTTTACGCCTATACCAAGCGTTTCAAGATGGCGCTCAGGTTATGGCTATTAATCCGATGGACTATCACTTCACTTTTCCATTAAGCCAAAAAATAATTACTGCTGATTTAATCCATGGCTTAACTGAAATTGCCGCTGTCTTATCGTCCGCACCGGCTTTCAAGGAAATCACTCCTAGTCCGCAGGCGCAAGCCATTGCTTCGCGCTTACAAGAAACAGGCAGCAAATCGGCAATTTGGATTGGCGAATACGCCTTGGGACATCCGGAAGCTGCCAAAATTCGTGCATTGGTTGGTTTAATTTGTCAAGCCGCCCAAGCCCGGGCCGGTATCTTGCCGGATGGCGTCAATACGCCAGGTGCGTGGCTGATGGGTGCTGTACCCCATCGAGGCCCAGGCCGCGCTCCAATCAGTAACCCAGGCGCTAATGCCTTGAGCCTGTTGACCGATCAACGTAAACGCGCTTATTTCTTATTGGGTTTAGAACCTGAATTAGACTGTTTAGCGTCCGCCGCGGCTGTTGCTGGATTACAAAAAGCGGACCTGGTAGTTTGCCTGACCAGCTTTGTGACCCCTGAAATGAAAGAGTACGCTCATTACTTGTTACCGATTACTCCAATTACAGAAAATATCGGTACTTTTGTCAATATTTCGGGCCTGGTTCAACAATTTTTACCCATCAGTGTGCCATTAGGTGATTCGAAGCAAGCCTGGAAAATATTCCGGGTATTAGCTAATCTGATGAATTTAGAAGGTTTCGAATATGAAAATATCCATGAGGTACAAGCGGAATTACAGAAATACATTGACCCACTTCCAGGATATGAGCCATTTGCTCATTCTATTGCCAATGTCTCACCAAAACGTCATAGTGGATTAACTCGCTTAGCGCCTTGGTTAATGTATCGATCTGATCCCATGGTCCGGCGTTCTTTACCTTTACAACAAACCATGAGTCAACATTTAACACATATTGCGATTCATTCCAGTCTCGCTAAAGAATTGAATTTGCAGCCCGGTGATCGAGTAACCGCACGTCAAGAAAATTCTGAAGTGACTCTGCCGGTTCATATCAATGACCGGCTAGCTCCTGAAATGGTTTTTATTCCTTCTGCACTAGCTGAAACCATTGGCTTTGGTCGAGCTTTTGCCCCAGTGACCCTGCATAAGGAGGAGGCTATTCATGGCTGATGTCATTTATTTATTGTGGATCATCGGCAAAATATTAATCGTCGCGATCCCGATAACCTTGGTAGTGGCTTTTTTAACTTTGGCTGAAAGAAAAGTCATTGGTTTCATTCAATGCCGAATTGGTCCTAACCGTGTTGGTTTTAGAGGAATGCTGCAACCGCTGGCTGACGCTGTAAAATTATTACAGAAAGAAATTATTTTGCCATCGGCTGCCAATCGAATTCTTTTTATCATTGGTCCACTGCTGGCGTTAGCTCCTGCACTGGTGGCTTGGGCGGTTTTGCCTTTTAACGCGGGCTGGGTAATCGCCAATGTTAATGCGGGGGTGTTATTTCTGTTCGCTATGACTTCATTAGGTATTTATGGAATTTTAGTTTCCGGATGGGCCGCTAATTCTAAATACTCTTTTTTTGGCGCGTTACGTTCTGCAGCTCAAATGGTTTCTTATGAAATCGCCATGGGCTTTGTGTTGGTCGGTGTTTTGTTGCTTTCAGGCACTATGAACCTATCTGAAATAGTCATGAAGCAGAATGGTGGTTTTTGGCATTGGTATCTGTGGCCTTTATTGCCGCTGTTTGTGGTCTATTGGGTGGCCGGGGTCGCTGAAACCAATCGAGCTCCCTTTGACGTGGCTGAAGGTGAATCGGAAATAGTGGCTGGTTTCCATGTAGAATATTCCGGAATGGGTTTTGCACTATTCTTTTTAGCAGAATACGCCAACATGATGTTGGTGTCTGCAGTCGCTGCGGTATTCTTTTTCGGTGGCTGGCTCTCTCCTTTCCAAGGAATCCCGGGGTTGGAAACAGCTTTCGCATGGGTTCCCAATATTATCTGGTTATTTATCAAAATGGCGTTTTTCATCTTCCTTTATATTTGGATGCGGGCTACTTATCCGAGATACCGTTACGATCAAATCATGCATTTAGGTTGGAAGGTGTTAATTCCGGTGACTTTGGTTTGGCTGATCCTCGAAGCGGTCTTTATTCAGTTGGTACATAGGTAAATTTTATGGCTAATACTCCTAAAAGTTCAAGAATCAAACAGTGGATCAGAAGCTTTACTTTGTGGGAATTGTTGCAGGGTTTGACTTTGACCATCCGTTATTTCTTTAAAAGAAAAGTCACCGTTCAGTATCCTGAAGAAGAAACACCCAGCTCGCCGCGTTTTAGAGGGATGTTGGCTTTGCGCCGTTATCCCAATGGTGAAGAACGTTGTATCGCATGTAAACTTTGTGAAGTGGTTTGTCCAGCATGCGCCATTTCTATAGAAGCCAGTCCTCGCTCAGGAGATGGTTCCAGACGGACCACCAAATATGAGGTAGATGCTTTTAAATGTATCTATTGTGGATTTTGTGAAGAAGCCTGCCCTGTGGATGCGATCGTATTAACTGAAGAATCGCACTACCACATGGAAAATAGAGGTGAGGAAGTTTTTAGCAAAGAAAAGTTGCTGTTTATTGGCGATTTATACGAAAAACAAATAGCTGCCGATCGGGCCAAAGATGAGCCTTATCGTTAAAATTAATCTTAAAAAGAGTAAAATATGCGACCAATTACGCCGAATATTTTTAGTAATGAAGCAACGTTTCAATTTTATCGAAATATAATTTATTCTTTTATCACAACGGAAAAGCTAGCGCTGGTTCATCGAAGGCGAATGCTCTTTCAAATCAGCGACTATAAGGAAATTTTTGAAAACGATGCATTCCATTGCTCTCCAGTTTCCGAGTATTTATTTTATTTCAACTTCTTAGATCAACAGTTTAGACTTGCTCAGTTTGTGTTAAGTTGTAATAATGAAGTTTCCTTTCGGCCAACCTTGTACTTTTATAGTGAAAAGTGCCAAGAAATAGTGAAAATGCAGGATGAAATTATCAGGACTTTGTTGGAAACCCATAAGTCCAAAACTAATAATATTGTAATATTACAATTTTTAATCGACCATCTGCCAAACCGGATGGATTTAAAAGCAGGGCAACCAAAAGAATACCAGAAAATAAATCACGATAAACCCGACATAAAACACTCTTTTCTGCCTGCCACTAAAAAACAGCAAACCGCTTCTCTGCAAGCAGGATCACCTTCTCCCTAAAAATAAACATTTACGAGGTAGGTGCGAGGCCGTTATTGGCCGTTTTCGTGAACGGTACGTGACGGTGGTCCCTCAAATCTTAGGATGGATTAACTGGAGTCAATCCAAAATGTTGATAAGCGCTGGCGGCAGCAACACGTCCTCGTGGTGTTCGGATAACATATCCTTCTTGAATTAAATAAGGTTCGAGTACATCTTCTAAAGTGCCTCGATCTTCTCCCAAGGCAGCAGCCAAACTTTCAATACCTGTAGGTCCGCCTTGAAATTTTTCAATTAGGGTTTGTAAATATTTTCGATCCATCAAGTCAAAACCCAATTTATCTACTTGCAACATATCTAGGGCTTCATGAGCCACTTTTAGAGTAATTAATCCGTGAGCCTTAACTTGCGCAAAATCACGAACTCGCCGCAGCAGCCGATTAGCAATTCGGGGGGTGCCGCGCGATCTTCGTGCAATTTCTTGCGCGCCAGGGAGTTCTACACTGACTCCTAAAATTTCGGAAGAACGCACTACAATCTGGGTTAATTCTTGAGTATTATAAAATTCAAGCCGTTGAATAATACCAAACCGGTCTCGTAACGGTGAGGTTAATAAACCTGCTCGGGTGGTGGCGCCCACTAATGTGAAGGGCGGTAAATCTAATTTAATTGAACGGGCGGCGGGACCTTCGCCAATCATGATGTCCAGTTGAAAATCTTCCATGGCTGGATAAAGGATTTCTTCTATTAAAGGATTTAATCGATGAATTTCATCGATGAATAACACATCGTGAGGTTCTAAGTTGGTCAATAACGCCGCTAAATCTCCTGCTTTATCCAGGACAGGACCAGAAGTTTGTTTAAACCCGGAACGCATTTCGTTGGCGATAATATGCGCTAAGGTGGTTTTACCTAATCCGGGAGGACCAAAAATAAGCACATGATCCAATGGCTCATTTCGAGATTGGGCGGCTTGAATAAAAATTTCCATTTGTCCCCGCACCATCGACTGACCGATATAATCTCGTAATTGACGAGGACGAATACTATTTTCTAAACGAATATCCTCATTTAATCTTTGGGGTTCAAGGTTTTCAGAACGTGGCGATAGTTTCATAATTGTAATTGTAAAGCCAATCTAATTAATTCTTCGCTATTTCGACCTGCATTTTGCACCTGCCGAACCGCTTTTTGCGCCTCGGCTGGTTTATAACCTAAAGCGGTTAGGGCGCTGATGGCATCTTGAATGTAATTTTGTTCGAAATCAATACCGGCATTTTCAGACATTTTATGCCAATTTGAAACGGCGTCTCGAGTCTCAATAATCAAACGTTCCGCGGTTTTTTTTCCAATTCCGGGAATGTAAGTTAGCCGAGCGACATCATTTTGATGTATGCATTGAATATATTCTTCAGTGGTGATGCCGGAAAGAATTGCTAGTGCTAGTTTGGGACCGACACCGTTTACTTTAATCAATGCTCTAAATAAATCCCGTTCAGTGGGTTGAAGAAAACCGTATAATAAATGAGCGTCCTCTCTAACAATTAAATGAGTTAACAAAGTAACAGACTGTAATAAATCGGGTAAGTGGTAAAAAGTACTCATCGGCGCTTGAATTTCATAGCCAACGCCATTGACTTCAAGAGTCAGATAGGGAGGTTGCTTAGTTGCTATTACGCCGCGCAAAAAACTAATCATGAGGTTAGTTTAAAAGAAAAATGCTGCTAATAGCAATGGCGTCAATGCTTCCACTTATTAATTTTTTAGGGCATAATCAACCTATAACTTAAAAGTAAAACATAGAAGATTACATACAATGCCAGACTATAAAAAATTTTTTGCTGACGCGAAACAAATGAGTGAGTTTATTCCCTCACAAAAAGCAACGGACTCCACTACTATTTTTTATCATTTAAGCGGTAGACATTTCCGGCAAATTTTTGCCTGGGTAGCTTCATTAAATGGTCAGAAACGAATAACTCATGAGTTAAATATTTCGGATAATAAAAGATCGGCTTTATTCAATTGGCGCGGGACCAATTTGTATATTACTCTCGGAGTAGTGGTTCAATTATATACGGATCAATTGCATTTATTTTTCCATACCAATAGTACGGTCGCAAATCATGAGAATGACATACGTCTCAAAGAGCCGGCGCATAAAAAAACTAAAGAAGTGGATTTCCGGAATACTAAGAAAATCAAGCGAGGCTACTTTTGGACTTCAGGAATGAAACTACCTCAACCTATTGCGATTGCAGTTCTGTATGGTATGTACGCTATGGCGAACGCAAATAGAGAAGAAAAGTTTAGTAATCTGTTGGGATCAACTTATGCCAATCCTGGATTTAGGGGGCGGCCTTTTTATGGCATTAAATTCAGGACTATGGAAAAAATTCATTATTATGCTCCGTTAGCTCCTGCAGACTTAAATGACTGGGTCAGTGAAGATAATACTAAATTACCTAAAAATATCCCTGAATTTAAAGGTAGTAATCCGGATCAATTGCTGGCGATAATCTATAAATTAGCCAAGTGTATAGCGGTAGCTCATCATTTAGGTTTAATTTTACGTGATTTTAAGTTAGATAATTGTTTGGTTTTTTTCTGGAATAAAATGTATCCTCTAAAAATTGTGCTCACCGATTTATCTACTTGTATGGAGCGAGAGGAAAAGATTAAAACCCATGAAGGTACTTTTGTATACTGTAGTCCAGAACATCCTATTTTCGAAACGTTTCGATATTATCGTTGTGAATATTTAAAAAGCTTCGGAAAATATAGAGAAGCTTTAAACAATGAAAAATTACTGGGACAGCAATTAGAATTAATCAAACTTCAGCTCCGAGGAAATCCAGGTAATCTAGAGTATGCTGACCAGGAATTGAAAATAAGAAGAGAATTCACCTTAAGCACTGCAAAAGTAAAAAGTGAGCAATATGCGTGCTCAACCATTAGCCCATTGATGGATCAAGAGTATAATCGATTATATAAACAAACCTTTTATGATTACCAAAGAACAGCTTTAGAGTATATTAATCGTACTCCATTTGTTGAAAGAATTTCTCCAGATAATGGTATTACCGTCGAGTTCTTACCCGATCAAAAAGATGATTTTTGGTCTTTTTGCATCTCAATTGAAAGATTGCTGGTTCTGTGGAAATGGCACGTCGAGCAAAGAAAAGATCAGAAGGAAACATCATCGACGCAAGAGCTTCCGCAACTCATATTGAATGAACTCAAAAAGAATATTGAGTTACCCCGCAGGGCTCGAAATACCATGCTGCAGTTTATCCATTGGTTTGAAGGCATGATCGATCATTATAAAAGTCAATTACCGATTACTTTTTTATTAATGAACTGTTTGAATGGAAAAGAAGAGAAATTCCACCATTCAACCCGTATTGCCCATTCGGCCGTACAAATTTTTAATATTAAATCGAAAACTGTTCCGCCAAGGCCGATAGATTACTCACGCAGAATGTCCCACTAAATAATTAGGCCAAACTATTTTCTGAGTAACTGTCCATATTTTTTAAATAAACCGCTTTCATCTGTTCCAATGCAGCATGAGTATTAGTGTTATGCTCTCCATGCTGTTCTTTTGCTCTTACGAACATTAACACATCCTGCATGTTTTTAATTTTTCCTTCTGCTAACATTTGTTGCATGTTATGCTGATTTGAAAACAGACCCCAAAAATTTTGTGAGTATAAAGACTTAAATAAGGTGAACATTCTGCCGTCATCATGCCATAAAAATAACTCATAAAACGATTTAAATTTTAATGAACTCAATATTTCAAGGGATGTAGTGATTACTTGAAAAAAAGCAGTTTTACCATTTTGGTCTTTAAGGTGAGGATTGGCTTTAAATTCAAGCAAGGTGCTGACTATTTGGATATTCTCTTGATCCAAGCCTCTTTCCCACTGTCTATTTAAGGCCCGTTCCAAAAGACTTTCTCCTTTAAATTCTATGGACTTACCAAAGCTACAAACAGAACTAAACGCTAATTTTTCATCGGTTATTTTCTGTGGGGTTGGCGGGGCAGTTGAACCGATAACACAGGGATCGACCGCAGCGTGAATATTGGCTTTTGCTGCTAATAGAAGACGAACTGTTGCAGCAGAATTATAGGCAACAGCCAAGTGTAGTAGGGTAGGGTCTTTGATTTCTGCTTTCATCTCTAATATTGTACGAACCATCTTTGGGGAACCATAGGCAACGGCTAATTGCATTGCGGTTTGGCCATTTGCATTATATCGATTTATTTTTTTCTTTTTATGTAATATTTTTGCTAATACAATATATTTATAAATTTTCCTGTAAATGACATCTTCACTCAGGTCTTCATATCTATTTTTAATAGCCATTGAAAAAATATCTAAAACATATTTCCTCTGTTCCAGAAACAAAAATAAAAATGGTTCAATATGTTTGGGTTCAATATAATTTTTGGTAAAAAAAGTATTGGCAAAACCTAAAGTAAAAGCGGCTGGGGCGAGTGCAAATAATCTTTCATAAAACACTTTTGCTTCATTGATAAAGGGTATGCCTCTATATAAGTTAGGAGTTGAAAACAAATCACAAGATTCAAAATCGGTATAATAAGTTTTCTGTTTGTTGACCATAAAGGTTACTTTATGAGCATAAATTTCGGCTTTTTGATCCAACAAGATGTTCGCTTGATACCAAGCTTGTTGCTCGACAGAATTGATTAAACTCATGCCTTTTTGTACCGGCTCGAATGGCCGGTCCGATGGAGTTAAATACTGGGCATTAACACAGTATCTTATGGATTTTTCCCATTTTTGATCTATTGGGCGAAAATTTAAATATTGTTTCAGTTTGGTTTGATCAGGAACTGGCACTTTATTTCTAATTAAAAAACTAACCATGTCCGAATCTATCCTTCTTTTTGAAAGAGCTATCTCTAATAGATTGAGATAATTAACGTCTCTATAAAGCGCTAAGTTAGGACAGCTTTGTATTTCCTGCATGATGGCTTCGCGAGAACCATGAAGAAATAAGTAGTTAATGTCTTGTAGGTAGTAAAAAAAATGAGCATAATATTGGAGGATAATTTTAGAAAGAACCGATGGCATGATCATGAGATTTTCGATCATTAAAAAAACCGAGTTCTTGATTCTTTTATAATCCATCTTTATGGCTATTAATTCTTGACGTTGTTCTTTTAAAAGGATGTAGGCAAAGAGCCTTTCACTGGCCTGACCATAGGGTGCTAGCTGATCAGCAGACTTTTTACTAAGAAAGGACATAAATTGAGTTTTAACGATTCCTGCTTTCAACTCGTCCCCTTCTTTCAGGTCTAAAAGGGCGCGATCACTATGGTATTCTTTATAATAATCATCGACACCTGGGTGCATACTCAGTAGTTCCCTCTGAAGCAAAGATTACCTATAAATTCATGAAACATTGAAAGATTTATTTTTCAATATAGATATTTT
>JAFEDN010000360.1 GCA_018241585.1 Pseudomonadota bacterium
GCAGCAAGCTAATATTAACCTATATATTCGGACTAAAGGTTCTTTGTTCGGCCTATTATGGAGCTACACTCCACTTGAGTTAAGTGAAAAATACGGGCATCGGGAACTTTCACGGATTTTAAGAAATTCAAATCGTCCACGAAGAAATAACCCTAAACAATTTAACTATAAAGCCTTTCTCTCGAAGCACGATAAATGTAATTATTATCTGCCCCCTGTCTTAGCTCAAGGTCCTGGTCTAGGCACACTCAAATCGGAAAATTTAACTGCTTGGGATGGATTTGCAACACTTTGTAAAGACATTGAGCGAGCCAAAAATGTTTCCCAACGTTTATTAGTTTTTAACGGTGAACCTTTAAGCGAACAGCAAATTTCAGACATCGAAGATTTTTATCATGAAACATCCAGAGAATATATGAATGCTGGCAAGAACGTTTTGGAAACTATTTTATTGAAAACTCTTGAAATTCCCGATAGTCCGTTAGCTTGTCTGTGTAAATTGTTAACGGTTACAGGTGTGAAGCAGTTACTGTTTACGTATTGCCAAAGATTTTCTGGTCAAGCATCGAATTATATTGCTCAATCTGCTTCTGAATTACTCAAAGACAAAATAGATAATCACGAAGATTTCTTCCCTATACCTCAAACAAATACTGTCACTAACATTGAATTCATGGAATCAGAAGGACGGTTGAATGTCATCTTATTGGCTGATTCCTTACAATGGACTAATCCAGACCCTACCCTCTCCCAAACCCCAAAAATAAGCTTCATAGAAAATCCTATTATTTCCATCAACTTGAAATTACAAACTCAATATGCCGGGTCTAATAAGTATGAGTTTGACGTGATCGCCAAAACCAATCACATACATATCGCCAACAGTTTCTTTAGATCATTTATTAAAGACAGAATGCAAAAATTGGCTAAATCACTAACACCGTCAAATTCTGAAACAAAAATCACTCAAGAAAAAATACAAAATTTATTTTTAGAGAGTTACCGCTATCTTTATGCATTCGACACTTTAGATCAGGAAGAACTTACCCAGCTTTTAAAACAACTTACTGAATCAGAAAATCAACCTGAATTGATTAAATTGATTGATCAATTTGCCATCAATAAATATGAAAAATATTTTTCATCCAAACTTTCAGTAATAAAAAAAGAAGAGAAATATTCCGTGTCAGATTCACCTAAATCTGAACTTCCTATCAAAATAAGAGGCGAAAAACATCAAGTACCCAATTCACCCAAAGCTGAAATTAATGAGAAAAAACAGAATCCGTGCGATCAATCTCCTCTAATAAAGCTTAAAAAACAGCTTCATGCATTCATGCACCACCAAAATAGCCGAGACAGTTTTATAGTGGAACGTCCAAAAAATGATTGTATGCAACTTAGGTTTACTGCTGCTGATCAAATAGGAGTCAAACCAGAACTGTCTCAGCTTTTACAACTTTTTAAACAAGCCCTAGCTGATAAAATCAAAGCGCAAAAATACCGGATCGGGATTAATGATAAGAATTGGAAGGTAACTATTTATGCAGAACCATCTACTTTAGACCAAGTTTACCAATTATTAGTTAATTTAGGTGTATCTAGTCTTTTCTCGCCGGCTAAGACGCAGGCATCCTTATTTCA
>JAFEDN010000361.1 GCA_018241585.1 Pseudomonadota bacterium
GCTTGGGGTGCTTTTGTACTAACCGCCGGACGATGTGCCGATTTGTTTGGTAAACGTAGAACCTTTTTAATTGGCACTTGCTTGTTTATGCTGGGTTCCGCTTTTACAGGAATGGCTATAGCGCCTTGGTTCCTGATTTTAGGGAGGGTCATTCAAGGAATTGGCGGAGCCTTGTTTCTACCCGGCTTATATACCTTGGTGTTTACAGCTTTCCCTGAAAACCGGCGTGGCTTTGCCTTAGGCATGCTAACCTCTTCCATAGCTATTGGTCTGGCTATTGGACCCACTTTCGGGGGGGGCGTCCTGCATTTATTAAACTGGCGTTGGATTTTTTTTCTCAATTTACCTCTTGGCATACCGGTAATGGCCATTATTATTTGGGCTGTTAAAAAAGAACCGCTGCGGTTAATGAATGAATCTATGGATTTTATCGGGGCTTTTTTAGTAGCTTTGGCATTAGTGATCTTAATGGTGGCTTTAAATCAAATTCATCTTTTAGGAATCGGTTCGGCTCGTGTCTGGAGTCTGCTGATTTTATCGTTATTAATTATTGGTTTCTTAATAGTGTATGAATCGCGCCAGAAATTTCCTTTAATCAAATTTGAAATGTTTAAAAATAAAAACTATTTGGGTTGTTTATTTAACTATGTGGTGATGGGATTTAGTTTTTCAACGCTTTTGATTGTCGGCGGTTTGTATCTGGAAAATGTACTCCAATATTCTGCTTTCAATACTGGTTTTATTTTTCTAGTCATGACTGCCATGTTCGCTGTGTTATCGGTTTACAGTGGCAAGCTGGTTGATAAAGTAGGTTCCAAATTGCCCATAATAGCTGGAGGAATTTTTACCAGTCTGTCTTTTTTGGTTTTTGCTGTCTGCGATCAACATAGCCCATTGTGGATGCCGGTTTTAGTACTGGCTTTATTCGGGGTGGGTGGCGGACTGAGTTTTCCTGCATTAAACGCCAATATGCTAAAAAGTGTGCCCTCAAATTTGCTCAGTACAGCTTCCAGTGCCTTTGCCATGTTCGGCACAATAGGCAATTCCGCTGGACTAATTTTAAGTTCAGTGATAATGGTCTCATTCGGTGAAAAAAAACTAATTCCTCTTTTAGCTCATACCGGCTTATTGATCACGCCTACACAAATTCCAATTTTAAAGCATATTTTAGGAACGCCACACTATAGTACAGACCAGCTCAAAGATTTTGCACCAGCAAACATTCCCATATTGTTAGATACCTTAAGAGCTGCATTGGTCAATGGAATGACGATCATGGTTCTGATTACCGCTTGCTTGACTATTCTAGGAATAATGGTAAGCGCTATCTTAATTCGTGATCATCAGCCAGCTCATTCCAGTGAAATAAATCATCTGGTGGTTTAATAGCGCCTTCCCGTTAATTTTTAGATAGCCGCATAATGTGTGGTCTCCAAGTTATCTTTCGACGTCTCCGGTAAAAGTAGTTTGTCGTCGATGCATGTCTGTCGCTGGTAATAGCTCAGTCGGTATGAGCAAAAAAAAGCAAGGTATTGAAAAGTTTTAAAAAAGGTATAAATTAAAGGCTCTATTCCAAGAAGGACCCTGTTCTCAAGATGGAACGAAAGGAAGCAATCGAATTACCTCAAA
>JAFEDN010000362.1 GCA_018241585.1 Pseudomonadota bacterium
GTTAAGCGTGCGGTTGGGGTTAGCGCCGGTTTTCAACAAAGCAGCTACCATACCTGAATCCCCTCGGCGCACCGCAGCGTGTAACGGCGAATCATAAGGATCAACTAAATCCATTAGGGCAATTTCTTCACTAACCCTTTGTGAAGTTTTCACTTCCAACGGCGTTATCTTGATTTCAATCGATTGTTTAGCTTCGGTAGACTCCGAAAAGTCGCTGGGCATAGGAGCGGGTTCTTTGGGGGATTGAAGCTGTTTCATATGATCATCTCCTTATGAGGATGGATTTTTTTCTAACTTGGCTTTGTGTTATGACACTAGATTGTGACCTGATCACTTAGTCAATGCAAGGAGAGATAAAAGAATGAGCAGGAGAACCCTGATCTTGCGGCTAACAAACAATGACACAGTGTAAGATTTTTGATAAGCTTGAGCTTATGCATCCTTTAGTAAACATTGCCATTCAAGCAGTTCGCCAAGCCAGCAAAATTATTTTGAGAAATATGGACCGTTTGGATACTCTTAAAGTCAGCCAAAAAGCCCATAATGATTTTGTCACTGAAGTAGATAAACGTTCTGAACAAGAAATCATTCAAGTCATTCGTAAGGCTTATCCGGAACATGGAATTTTGGGTGAAGAAAGTGGCTACGAAGAAGGCGGCGATTACTGCTGGGTTATTGATCCTCTAGATGGCACAACCAACTATATTCATGGGTTCCCTCATTTTTCTATCTCTATTGCGGTAAAACACAAAGATGTTTTAGAAGCCGGGGTTATTTATGATCCGGTGAGAAATGAATTATTTGCTGCCGCCAGAGGTAAGGGCGCAACCTGTAATGACAAACGGATTCGTGTTAGTTCAGTTAAAAAATTATCTGAAGCATTAATCGGAACCGGATTTCCCCATCGGGAAATTGAGCATGTGGCTCCTTTTATCAAAACTCTTACTGCTATTTTGCCTCTCAGTGCTGGAATAAGACGAGCCGGTTCAGCAGCGTTAGACTTAGCATATGTCGCCGCCGGAAGATTAGACGGCTTTTGGGAAGCTTATCTAAAAGAATGGGATATGGCGGCAGGCGCTTTAATTATTCAGGAAGCCGGGGGAGTAGTCACTGGTTTTACAGGCAAAACAGATCATTTGCAAACTGGAAACGTCGTTACTGCCAATTCTAAAATTCATCAAGCTTTGTTAGATGTGTTAAAGCCCAATACTGGAATGATATAACTAAAAATTCTTGGGTCTTATTGCATTTATATACTGTTGTACTGTGGTAATATAGGTTCCATGGCTCCAAGTCAATGGAGAGACCGAAAGCGGCTCACCGGTTTCGGGGTGAATTTGCTCAGCAAGAACACCGCTGGCCAGAGCGTGATCCGCTACCCAATTTAGAATTGCAAGCGCTTCATCAAGATGGCCACAGGCAATCTTATATTGAGCAAGCCAGAGCGTGGTTACAAACCAAGGATTACTTTGAGCAGTTTGCCGATAAAAAGTATCACCTTGATAGCGGCTAATCCCGCCACCACTCCTCAAGATTTTTTCAATTTGCGCCATGGTACTTTTGACTTTTTCATCCTCAGGCGGGAAGACCCCAAAAGCAAAAACTGCGTAGAGGCTTGCATC
>JAFEDN010000363.1 GCA_018241585.1 Pseudomonadota bacterium
GGTCGATTCCCCTCAGCAGACGACTGCTGCTTTCTATAAAGAAAGGGCATAGTACTGCTTATCTGCATGGGCATTAGCGAAGTTGTAGTGCCCTCACTGTTTAAGATTAAGCTATTACGTGGTACTCCTCCGAGTTGTTTAATTAGCCGACGCCTACGGTGGGAGACATTCACTTGAATGAACTTCTCGTCTGAATTTTTTATGTTGTCTATAATTTCATTAAGTAGCTTTTTGTCACGAGTAAACACTCGTACCGTACCATAGTGATTGTTGTCTGCACCAAACTGCTCGTTCTTAAGCCCGCTTGCAACAAAAAATAAAATGTTCAGCCGATAATTTTTTTTAAAAAACTCTATCCAACGTCGATAAGTTGGCAAAGTGCTGCTGGTACTATCTACTATTAATATTTTGTTATTAGTTATTGTGTTGGCAACTTCAAAAGGTGATAATTTTTCTTCCGGATTTTTAACAACTGCGTTACTATCCAACATCAAGATGTCCGCTTTCAGCTTAGCGCTAGTTTTATTTTCTTTTATTTCTGACACCTTAATTTTTAGTAGTTTAAAAGCTTCTCTTGATTCATAATACATTTTATAAGTAAATATATTGGGCTCACGCGAACTAGTTTTACGGAAATAACCGATCGCGGTATTGCAGGCGATAATAATCGCACGCATACCATTGCCAACAATAACTTTTTTACCATATATTTTTTCTGATTTGTCTTCTGTTTCAGAATCACTGCCACAAGGCTCAAATATATCATCATGTGGTTCAATAATACTAAGCACGCGAAGCAGTTCATTTAATTTTTCAAGACAATAATATAATCGATTCATCTTTTTTTCACTCGCTAACTTTTCAATGTCAATGTTTAGTTGATGTGCTAACTCTTTTACTTTCTGTGCTACAGGAAAAGAATATTCTGTTACTAACCCTTGATACATGGTTCGCGATAGATGCAATATTATTTTCCAAAAATCGGGGTCAACAATTTTTTTAGAATCTTTAAAAGGTTCGTAGGTTTTTGTTTCAAGATTAGGATATTCTACCGTTAGGGTTTCTTTTTTCACCTTGACATGCTGAAATCCCCATCTTAAGGATTCAACAAAGAGAGTCGTGAGTCGTTTGTCATTGCAATCCGCAAGCTTACCTAATGCTTCATAGACATGGAGCGCCAATGCGACTTGCATTTCAGGTGTTCTAACTAAATTTGTTATAGCATTTTTACCTTGATGCGTTTTTTCTACTCTTTCCATAAGCAATAGAGAAAGTGTCGTTGTTGGGAATTCAGTTTTTTCTTCTTTGAGATACGCTTTATACTCTGGTGTCCGTAAATAAATATCATTAGGCAGCATTAAATCAAATTTTTTACGGTTAGTTTTTAAATGATAAAATACTTGATTTAAAATTTTTAACCCTTCAATTAAAATATCTGTATATTCCTCGGGAATAATACCCACGCTAAGACGGAAACTATCCCCGCATTCATCAATAGTAGGTGTTAAAAAGCTAAAGCTTGGACGTAACATGACTAATTCTATAGCTATCCCTGCCTGCTGCGCTTTAAAATTAATGAGTCCCATAAAATAACAGACGACCGCTTTAGTCCAGCCTT
>JAFEDN010000364.1 GCA_018241585.1 Pseudomonadota bacterium
CTTTGCCGGGGCTCAGTATCCAAGCCAGGAAGCAGCTTCCGCTTCAGCGGGAGCTTAAAAGAAGCTGCCCTTCTGCTTCAATTATTGCTAATATACTATTTTCAAGGAGGAAAAGCATTATGAGTAGTCAAGATGTTCAAAAAAATAACCAAAACATTGGCTTAGGGGGAGAGATTCACCAAACAGGCCAAGAAGAAGGTCTTCCCAACTTAACAACACAGCAAGGTGTGCCTGTTTCTGATGACCAAAATACTTTAAAAGCAGGTCCCCGCGGGCCAAGTTTATTGGAAGATGCCCATTTCCGAGAAAAACTGTTTCATTTTGACCATGAACGAATACCGGAACGAGTGGTGCACGCTAGGGGATTTGGTGTTCACGGATATTTTGAAAATTATCGAAGTTTAGCCGAATTCACCCGAGCCGATCTTTTCCAAAGACCCGGAGAAAAGACTCCAGCCTTTGTGCGGTTTTCCACTGTCGCTGGCAGTAAGGGGTCCGTGGATTTGGCTCGAGACGTTCGCGGGTTTGCCGTTAAGCTTTACACTAAAGAAGGAAATTGGGATATTGTAGGTAACAACATCCCCGTGTTCTTTATCCAAGATGCAATAAAATTTCCAGATCTAATTCATGCTGCCAAACCAGAGCCTGATGCAGATATTCCCCAAGCGCAAACTGCTCATGATAATTTTTGGGATTTCATTTCTTTAATGCCGGAAAGCATGCATATGGTCATGTGGATCATGTCAGACCGGGCTATTCCTCGCTCTTTTCGTTTTATGGAAGGCTTCGGCGTGCATACTTTTCGCTTTGTGAATGCTCAAGGAAAATCCACTTTTGTAAAATTTCATTGGAAGCCGCTTTTGGGGCTGCAATCAGTTTTGTGGAATGAAGCAGTCAAAATTAACGGCGCAGACCCGGATTTTCATAGAAGAGATATGTGGGAAGCGATTCATCGTGGGGATTTTCCTGAGTGGGAATTAGGCTTACAATTATTTGATGAACAATTTGCTGAAAAATTTGCATTTGACGTCCTGGATGCTACTAAAATCATTCCTGAGGAAGAAGTGCCCATACAGAGAGTAGGAAAACTGGTTTTAAATAGATGCGTAGATAATTTTTTCGCTGAAACTGAACAGGTTGCTTTTTGCACTCAGAATATTGTTTCTGGAATCGATTTCACTAATGATCCCTTATTACAAGGGCGAAATTTTTCTTATTTAGATACTCAATTAAAGAGATTAGGAAGTCCGAATTTCACCCATCTTCCGATCAATGCACCTAAATGTCCGTTCGCACTTTTTCAGCAAGATGGCCATATGGCTATGATTAACCCTAAAGGGCGGGTGAATTACGAACCCAACTCTTGGGGACAGGGACCGCGTGAAAATCCGTTAAAAGGATTTACTTCCTATCCGGAAGAAATGACTGGTGTAAAAAATCGTCACCGCTCCGAAAGTTTTGCAGATCATTATAGCCAAGCCCGTCAATTTTATGTCAGTCAGACCATTAATGAACAAGTTCACATTGCAAATGCACTGATATTTGAGTTGAGCAAGGTTAAAAAAGTTTCGATTCGAGAGCGCATGGTGGCTCACCTATTAAATATCGATACCGGT
>JAFEDN010000365.1 GCA_018241585.1 Pseudomonadota bacterium
ATCGGCATTTAGCTGAAAATAGTTATTTATCGGTGGGCGTGCCTGGAACAGTGATGGGCCTAAATACTGCCTTACAAAAATATGGCACCCTGCCCCTGGCAACGGTTATGGCCCCGGCGATCCGTTTAGCGGAACAGGGTTTTGTATTAACTAATGATGATACCGCTATCTTGAAACAAGTTTACGATCTCAAACCACAACCCAATGTTACACAGATTTTCTTAAAAAACGGTCAACCCCTAAAAGCCGGGGATTTATTAAAACAGCCGGAACTGGCAAAAACCTTGAAAGCCATTAGCAATGGCGGAACAGCCGTTTTTTACCAAGGAGCTATCGCTCAAAAAATTGTCGCTGCCGGCCAGGCTGATCACGGAGTATTGGCTATGCGTGACTTTACTCATTATCATGTGATTGAACGGCCTGTGCTCACTTGCCGATATCGAGGTTACCAGATTGTAACCGATCCTCCACCTAGTTCCGGCGTGGTTATTTGTGAAATATTCCATGTTCTAAACCATTTTCCAATAAATCAATCGGGTTTTCACTCAGCAGCCGCGGTACATTATAACGTTGAAGCCATGCGCTACGCTTTCGCTGATCGTAATCAAGAATTAGGCGATCCTGCTTTTGTGGATAATCCAACGGCTAAGTTAATGTCGGCAAGCTATGCCCATCAAATCGCCGAAAGTATCAAAACCGGCCAGGCTGGCAATTCAACCCAACTCATTCAAAAAAACCACACTCCAGTGAATGAAGGCCAGCACACTACTCATTATTCTGTTGTGGATCGAGCAGGAAATGCTGTAGCTGTCACCTATACCATTAATGCTTATTTTGGCTCGGGAATGATTGCAAAGGATACCGGATTTTTTCTTAACGACGATCTGGATGATTTTACTATTTCTTTAACTGAGAGAAATAAAGCAAATTTGCAGCAGGGACGCTCAAATTTCATTGCACCTTATAAACGGCCGCTCAGTTCTATGAGTCCAACCATGGTGTTTAAAAACGGTCAGCTTTTTATGGTCTTGGGAGCAGCAGGCGGCCCCACTATCATAACTACTATTGTAGAGGCCATCGAAAATGTAGTGGATTACGGGATGGATATTAATGCCGCTATCAATCAACCACGATTTCATTTTCAATGGATTCCGGATGTAGTTTATTTAGAGCCTTTTGCTTTATCACCGGATACTATCAGTATTTTGCAAAAAATGGGTTATCAAACTCATAACGGCTCGCCCTTTAATACCGACTATTGGGGTCAAGCAATGGCCATTGTCAAAGACCCGCAAACAGGGGCTTTATATGGCGCCACCGATAACCGTCATGCCGGCGGTGTTTCTTTGGGATATTAGTATTTTTTTACTTGTAAAGCAGCTGGTAATTTTAGCTTTAACTGGATCGCACTCAATTACTTTTCTTTTCCATAAGCGGGGTATGATATGATACTCCACCTCGCCGGTACGGAGTCGTTTAATCCTTAGACAATTGTTTGAGTTTAATTAAGGAAATTGCGGACGACTGTCAACGGACTATTGGTTATAGCATCGCACTCTACAAAGGATAAATAATGAAAGAAGTATATTCTACGACCTTGACAACAATCGG
>JAFEDN010000366.1 GCA_018241585.1 Pseudomonadota bacterium
TGAAACCCATATGATAAAGAAAAAATAGAGAAAGGAACATCTGATTTTGGTTACATTCCAGGAGGAAAATATGATAAAAATAACTCTGCTATTTCGGATATTTATCTCCAATTGCTTGAACGTCTGAAAAAACAATGATTGACCGCACCGATTGCAGGCATTCTGATATTTGGCTTCTTGTCGCTTTTCTCCACAGGCTCTTTGATTGAAACACATTGGTTCACCTTTATCTTATTGAGCATTGTATTAGGATGCTGGTTTATGCTATTAGGCCGATGGGAAATATCAAGAAATGAAGAAAAAGCATCCAAAACTATTTCCCATCCGCTTCCACTAATTGTAGCTGCTGGCGAGAAGCAATAGTTACATTTTTGATCTGATCTAGGCTATCATTATGATAGCATACAATAAATTCAGAGGTTATTATGACTCAACTATTGATACGTAATGTAAAAACAGAAACAATTAGACGTCTGAAAAGACGGGCTAAACAACATCATCGATCTCTACAAGGAGAGTTACAGTTCATTATAGAAGCAGCCGCTTCTACTATTACTCAAGAAGAAATGAAAGAAATTAGCCAAAGGTGGCAAAAGCGTCTAAAATCGCATTCATTCACTGACAGCGCAGCAATGTTACGCGAGGATAGAAGCCGTTGAAAAAAATCGTTGTGGACGCCAGCGTTACTGTGAAATGGTTTATACCAGAAGTTCACAGTGAAAATGCCATTCATTTACTAGATAAATCCATCAAATTTCTAGCGCCTAGCCTTATTTATGCGGAAGTTGGTAATATTCTGTGGAAAAAAACACGGCTAAAAGAGCTAACCAAAGAAATCGCCGGAGAAATATTAAACGATTTCAAAAAAATGCCTTTAGAAATTAGTGAAAACCAATCTTTATTAGATGGAGCTTGGCATATTGCTACTCAGTATCAACGTACTTTTTATGATAGCTTATATTTAGCATTAGCACGAAATGAAAATTGCCAATTCGTTACCGCGGATCAAGCTTTCGTAAATGCTTTAAAAGCAACTGATTTAAGCACCTCAATAACTTGGATAGAAGACATTAAATAATTAGCACTGATCTTTTGACAAAAATTTTTCTGCGTAAGAACAAATAGTTACCACTCAATTTGTAAATCTAATGATCTAAATAGTGGGAAAATTTTCCCACAGTGCAGAGGTTTTTAAGACGTTTTTAAAATGAAATGAGCTGTCCCCCGTTCACTTTTGCCTCTTTTTTCTCTTTATCTTCATCGAAGGAGAGTCAAAATCGAGGTTTTTTGATTAATTTATGTTCACCTGCCTCACTTTTTTATCTGTTTCCAATCAGGCCAGCAACCCAATTCTTTTAAAATCAAGTCTTTGATGAAGAGAAGTTGATATAAAGTTCCTGTGTAGTTCCTGTGAAAACGTGCCAAGAAAAACGGGGATTTTGAGGGTATTTTAGCATAGCGGAGAGAACGTCACCGTGGAAAAAATATTAGTAGACTTAAGCAGATTGTTCTGGTCAAGTAAAATTAGACACATTTTTAAAGAGGTTTTCATATAATTTTTCAAATTGCATCGGACTGATATAATTCAGTGTGGAATGCA
>JAFEDN010000367.1 GCA_018241585.1 Pseudomonadota bacterium
ATTTATTGCAAGCCAAAGCCTTAGGTAAACGCTTGATTGTCGCGGTCAACGACGATGATTCGGTCAGGCGGCTCAAAGGGCATTCCAGACCGCTAAATGCTCTGTTAGAACGCATGACAGTTTTGTCGGCTCTACGGGCAGTAGATTGGGTTGTGCCGTTCAGCGAAAATACTCCTGAGCGAATTATCAGCCGTGTGCTTCCGGATTTTTTAGTCAAAGGCGGTGATTATCTTCCGGATCAAGTTGCAGGTTCGCAGCAGGTAATTGCTAATGGTGGTAAAGTGCAAATATTAGATTTTCTGCCAGGTTGTTCGACCAGTTCATTAATTAAAAAAATTAACGAGGCTATCGCATGATTATAGTAACAGGCGCAGCAGGTTTTATTGGGAGTAACCTTATCAAAGGTTTGAATGCCAAGGGTCATGATAATATCCTGGCCGTGGATGAGTTGACTGATGGACACAAATTCCAAAATTTAGCAGCGGTTAGCTGCATGGATTATTTGGACTGCGAAGATTTTTTAACGCAGATTCAAAATCGCACGGCTTTTCCCGAGAAAATTACCGCCATATTCCACGAGGGCGCCTGTTCAGTAACCACTGAATGGAACGGCCGGTACATGATGCGCAATAATTATGAATACTCCAAGCAGTTATTACATTATTGTTTGGACCATAAAATCCCGTTTATTTATGCTTCCAGCGCTGCTGTTTATGGAGCCAGTGAGCAATTTAATGATCGGGCCGATCGTCAAAACCCCATCAATGTTTATGGTTACTCCAAGTGGCAATTTGATTGCTACGTACTGCGGCAGAACATTCAATCACAAGTAGTGGGTTTGCGTTACTTTAATGTTTATGGTCCGCATGAACAGCATAAGGGATCAATGGCTTCTGTCGCATTCCATTTTATGAACCAGTTGAATGCCGGTGATGAAGTCAAGTTATTTTCTGGCTATGGAGGCTATGGTGATGGCGAGCAATTACGGGATTTTATTTTTGTTGATGATGTGGTGAAGGTTAATTTATGGTTTTTGCAAAATAGTCATCGCCCGCAAGCCCGGGGAATATTCAATGTCGGCACCGGTAAGGCCCGCACTTTCAATGACATTGCTAATACATTAATTCGTTTGAAAGGCCGAGGGAAAATTTGCTACGTGCCTTTCCCGCAGCACTTAAAAGGCGCTTACCAAAGCTATACCCAAGCCGATATCGCGTCATTAAGAGCCGTTGGTTATGATCAGCCTTTCACTAGCTTGGAAGCAGGCTTGGAGAGTTACTATCGATATTTCCACGGCTCAGAAAAGTTGGTGACTGCATAAAGAGATTGAACAAGCATAAAAAATAAGAAAAAACATAGTATTAGTTTTGAATTAGCCTCCGGCCAGATGATCGTTATAACGATGAAAGATGGCAGAGTTTGGGTCAAGTTGAGGCGGCCGTTTTACACGTAGCTCATACAATAGGAGAAGACGAAAATGGCAAAGAAATTATCCGCATCATCTCAGCGAGAATCGCTTCGGCGCGTGAAGAAAGGCGATATTACCTTGACCGATGAGCTAAAAAAACAATTAATTAAAGCC
>JAFEDN010000368.1 GCA_018241585.1 Pseudomonadota bacterium
TTAAGCAGAGTTCGTGTGAAAAAACTAATAGATGAATTAGCTCAGGAAAATCCTAAAGTTCCCAGCAACATTTTACACGCACTTAGCAGCATACAACCCAGCCATCTGATGGACCAATCACTCTGGGATTTTAATGAATTTAGACAAATTATTAGTTCAGATAACTCAACCTATACTGTCTCATCCTAGAGTGTTTGTAGACTGAGCAGAAGTGTTTAAGGTTTTAGTTTTACTCGGTGGACTAGATGTAGGAGTTCCAAATAAATTTACACCTGAAGATGAAACACTGACTGAAGTGGGTGAATGAGTAGCCGAATCATCTATTATCTCAAATTCCGAAGTAACACTCTCCGCTCGGGAACTTAAAGTAGCTGTAGTACTAACGTTGCGGCTATTTGTCCAATAAGGCTGAATAGTTCCAGAAACAGAACCAACTACTAAAACATACTGCACACGATTAGTATTAGTAATATTACCAGCGACCACTCCACTTGTTAATGTGCAGCGTTGGCAATAATCTAAAGTAAACCCGGCAACATATGATGTATTAAATTGAACATAGAAAGAATTAGCTGCTGAAGTACCTGTGATGATTACGCTGCCGGATAACCCACCCGCTTGAAATATCCCTCCCCCTGTAAAGTTACAAGCTACGACACTGACTAATCTTATAGCACTATCCCGCCCACCAAATACACTACACCCTGAAAAATTAGTATCTCTTATTCCTATCGAACCAACAGTTCTTGGTGAGCCATTCATATAAATTGCAGACTCCCACGTGAAATCACCGGATGGGGCTGCGGAAGTGATATAAAGATTATTAAAAGAGCAAAAATCAGGAGACCCGGTCGTACTTGCAACAAGAGAAATTGCCGAACCGCCTTTAAAACCACTAGAAGAGATAATACTGAGATCACTCACTCTTGAGCCAACTGCTCCAGCCCTAAAACTGAGCAGTCCTTGTTCAATATTGTCTGCTTGATACATTCTATTTAAAACAGTCCTGCCCGGCCCATAGCCACTGATTTCGATACCGGAAGTAATCAGCGCCGGAGGAGTTTTAAAATAATAGGTTCCCCTGCTAAATTGGATGGTTTTTACATTATTGGTAGCGGCATAACTTAAAGCCGAATTGAGTGCAAGAGCGTTGTCTACTGATGAATCGCCGGCTTTACCACCAAAATCTTCTATATAAATAACCGGTTGAAAAGAAACTGTTTCTTTTTCTTTAATTTCCGGAAAGGCATCGCTTCCTTTCGTAAAAGAATCAGGCTCCGAACTTTCACTGATTTGAGAAGTTAAAGACTCTTGCGACGAATCACGCGGAGTATCGCGTATACTAAGCATGGGAAAACTAAACGATATTTTTAAGTGATGGTTTTCTGATGGTATGAATTTTTTTTCCGCTGGCTTTTCGAATTTCCCTTTCATTTCTCGTTGCATAGACAATCCTCCAAAATAATAGTTTGTTCAGATTAAGGATTATACGGTGCATTAATAATTAGTCAATCGAAGACTGAGCAGCAGCTCCCGCTGAAGCGTGAGCTGCTTCCTGGTTTGGATACTGAGCTCCGG
>JAFEDN010000369.1 GCA_018241585.1 Pseudomonadota bacterium
ACTACTACTTCATTTCATGCGAGTTCTCCTTCAAAATGAGCATATTTTTGAAGTTCATGGAAATCCATAAACAGTAGAGCCCAACTGAAAAACCAATGGAACACGATTCAATCAGAAGAAATGAAAGAAAAATTTCAAGAATGTATTGTGATGCTCAATGAAAAGATTAAAAAACTGCAACAGGAGCTGAAGTTATACTTGGAAAAAGAAACGGAGGTCCAAAAATCGGTTGACCTCATTACTACGATAAAATGGTTTGGAAAATTAAGTGCATGTCGATTATTAGCATATCTACCTGAGGTGAGTTCATTTAGTAGTGCGGAACAATTAGCGGCATTTGTGGGGGTTTGCCCAAGGCAAAATGAATCGGGAAACTATCAAGGTCAAACTCGGATGTCTAAATGGGGCCATCCGCAATTAAGAAAAATTCTTAATATACCGGCGTTATCTGCGAAGAGGTTTAATCCGTCTCTGCAGGCGTTCGTTACTCGGCTTAAAAAATTTTGTTGTTAAGCGAAGCAGTGGATAACTGGCGTAAATCCTTTCTCTGCCGCGGACGATTGCCCAAACTCGCGAAATGAGATGGATAACAAATTTTATTAAAAGCTCTTGACAAGAACACAGTAGCCTGCGCTTTTTCGGCCAATTTTTCGTCAAATCTGAAGCAATATTGACTGTTCTATGTATGCATATTCATTCTCATGAACGGTTACCATTTCGATATTCACTATCCGTCGCTATTATCCTGCTCGACAACAACAAACAAGCCCATGTTTTGCCGGCTAATTTGTAATAATAAATGTTTAGGTTTTCCCTGAGCTACTTGCTTTAATTCACCCACATTGGTAACAGGTTTTTGGTTGGCGCTGATAATAATATCACCTGGTTCTAAACCAGCCAGGGCTCCAGGACTGGTTTCATTAACGCCAGTTACTAAAACACCTTGGAGTTCTGAATCATCGCTTTCTAATTCATTGAAATCTTGTAATTGCATTCCACCTATAAAAGGAAGTTCCCTTTGTTTGGCTATTTTAAGAGGGTCGCCAACATTAGCGGTAAGAGTTTGTGGTTTACCATCCCTTAAAATTTGTAAAGAAATAGGGGTATCAGGACGCATAATGCCTAAACTGTCCCGTAGCTGTTCAGAATTATGGACTACCTTCTCATTCAAAGTAAGAATAATGTCACCAACTTTTAGACCCGCTTTACTGGCCGGTGAGCTCGGAATGATCGTGGTGATTACTGCGCCTTTATCTGATTTTAAGTTCATGGCTTCAGCTAATGAAGGAGAAATATCCTGAGCTACCACTCCTAAAATACCGCGCTCCACTTTGCCATATTTTACCAGTTGCTCAGCTACACTTTTGACCATATTGCTGGGAATAGCAAAACCGATCCCGACATTGCCTAAGATCGGCGTCACCAAAGCGGTGTTAATTCCGACCAATTCACCTTTCATGTTGACTAAAGCTCCGCCGGAGTTGCCGGGATTGATTGGAGTGTCAGTTTGAATAAAACTTTGATAACCCTCAATTTTGGGTT
>JAFEDN010000036.1 GCA_018241585.1 Pseudomonadota bacterium
TAGTATCTACAAAAAAATGCGCGGCAAGCATCGGCATTTTAATGAAATATTAGATGTTTATGCCTTTCGGATTATCGTTGATGATGTAGATACTTGTTACCGGATTTTAGGTTTAGTGCATCGTCTGTTCAAACCGGTTTCTGAGAAATTTAAAGACTACATCGCAATTCCTAAAGCCAACGGTTATCAATCGTTGCACACTATTTTATTTGGTCCTTATGGTTACCCCATCGAAATACAAATTCGCACCACGGAGATGGATCATCATGCTACCAGCGGCATCGCCGCCCATTGGCTATATAAAGTTAACGACCATACTGATAGCTCGCAAATGCGAGCACAACAGTGGGTTAAAAATCTGATCGAGCTGCAAAAAGATGCCGGCAGTTCTTTAGAATTTATTGAAAATGTCAAATTGGACCTATTTCCAGATGAAGTCTATGTGTTTACTCCTAGAGGCAAAATCATGCGGCTTCCTGCTGGGTCCACAGCAGTAGATTTTGCCTATGCAGTGCACACCGATATTGGCAATACATGCGTAGGTGCCAAGATCAACCGTCAGCCGGCGCCGTTATCTTCTCCTTTAGTGAGTGGTCAAACAGTTGAAATCATTACCAATACTAAAGTTCAACCTAATCCAGCGTGGTTGGATTTTGTTGTGACTCGTCAAGCTCGAAATAATATTCGCCATTATTTAAAAAATCAGCGTCAAACCGAATCTGTCGCTTTGGGAGAAAATCTGCTTAAGCAAGCCTTACGCCAGCATCATTTAAATTTGAAAAAAATTTCAGCGGAAGTTTTGCAGTTTATCATCGCTGAAGCCAAATTAAATAGTTTAACTGAATTATTAGCTGATATTGGATTAGGTAATCGCCCGCCGGCTTTAGTGGCTAAGCGTATTGCTGATTTGACTACTCAATGTAGCGATAAAAAACCCGAACAAAAATCCGATACTGAAAGGAGTTTGGTCATAAAAGGAACTGAGGGCATGGTGCTAAATTTCGCTGAGTGTTGCAGTCCAATCCCTGGAGACCCTATTATAGGGTTGATGCAGAGTGGCAAAGGCATTGTGGTCCATGCTGAGCAGTGTTATCGAATCAATAAATTGCGTGAACACCCAGAATCATTTTTAGCTTTACGTTGGGATGAGCAAACCGAGCATGTTTTTCCGGCGATCATTCAAGTTGAAGCGTTAGATGAACCTAGGTTATTGGCAAAGATGGCTGCCGCCATAGCTGATGCTCAAGCCAATATCTCTGATGTAAAAGTACAGAATCAAGGCGGTTTACATTATCAATTTACTTTCAAATTAGCTGTGAATAATCGAGTACATTTAGCTAGGGTTATTAAACAATTGCGGCTAATACCCGCGGTGACTCGAATTTCCAGAGGTTTAGCAGAGGAGTAATTTTATGAAGCAAATTATAAACACACCCTATGCACCTTCAGCCATAGGCGCTTATTCTCAAGCCATTAAATCGGGTAGTTTAATATTTCTTTCCGGGCAAATCCCTTTAGTTCCCGGAACCATGGAAGTGATTCAAGGCGACTTTAAAGCCCGTGTTCGCAGAGTATTTGAAAATATCAAAGCTATCGCCCAAGAAGCAGGCGGTAATTTATCGCAAATTGTCAAATTAACTATTTATTTAACCGATATGAATAATTTTGGTGAAGTCAACGAGGTAATGCGCGAATATTTTAATGAACCTTATCCCGCTCGCGCCGTAGTTGCCGTTTCCGCCCTGCCAAAAGGAGTCGACGTAGAAATAGATTCAATAATCATCCTTACTTGATTTTTTGCACGATGAAGGATCGCAAGGAAGAGGAGAGCGGAACGACCTCTTCCTTCATTAAAAATTTCAGCTTCGCTGAGATTTTTATCAAAACCAGGAGACTTCTGAGAAAGGTCTCGGTTTTTTTTAAAATATTTGTGGACCAATGAAATTATTTTACCAATCTTTAAGCTCTCTTTCAGGGGTCGGCCCTCGTATAAATAATCTGCTACATGAAATGGGTTTAGAACATTTGCTAGATGTTTTATTTCATTTACCCATTCGTTATCAAGACCGTACACGCATCACACCCATTGCGCAATTGCAGCAAGGTTCACAGGTATTAATTGAGGGCGAGATTTGTTCTGCGACGATTACACCAGGAAAGCGCCCTAATTTACTGTGTTGTTTGCAAGATGATACCGGCATGATCCATTTGCGTTTTTTCCATTTTACTGCCTCGCAAAAACAGCAATTATCTCGCGGAGGCCACTACCGTTGTTTTGGTGAAGTCAGGTCTGCTTTTCGTCAATATGGATTTGAAATGATTCATCCTGAGTACCGCCCATCTGAAAAGGGAAGCTTATTAGGACTTGAAAAGACGCTCACGCCATTATACCCAACGGTGCAAGGCGTTAACCAAAGCTTATTAAGGCGCTTAACGGATCATGCTTTAAAAATGGCTGCTGAATGCGCTCACGAATTAGAGTTAATACCGCATGCATTACTTGATAAAATTCAATATCCCGAGTTGCTCCAGGCGTTATTTTTCGTCCACCGTCCTCCGGTGGATGCACCGGTGGATTTGTTACTTAATCGCCAACATCCCATGCAAAAAAGATTGGCGTTTGAGGAGTTGGTCGCTCATCAAATCAGTTTACAAAGAACACGTTTACAGGCTCGCTCTATTAAAGCACAGGCATTGACTGCGACCAGTGATTTGAAAGCAGAATTTTTGAAAAATTTAGGCTTTGCACTTACCAACGCCCAAGTAAGAGTGCTCAATGAAATAGCAGCGGATTTATCTTTAAATTATCCAATGATGCGTCTTTTACAGGGCGATGTTGGTTCCGGTAAAACTGTGATCGCCGCTATGGTGATGTTGCATGCTGTGGCCAACGATGTTCAGGCGGCGTTAATCGCGCCAACTGAATTATTGGCCGAACAGCATTATGAAAATCTTCGCCGTTGGTTTGAACCACTGGCGATATCGATAGGTTATTTAGGTGGTAAACAAAGTAGTAGTATAAAAACTCAAATGCTGCATCAAATTGCAACCGGCCAATGTCAAATTATTATCGGAACCCATGCTTTATTTCAAAATAAGGTGCAATACCACAGATTATCTTTGGTGGTGATTGATGAACAGCATCGATTTGGAGTTGGTCAACGCCTATCGTTGCGGCAAAAAGGCGATAAATTGGGGTATCAACCTCATCAGTTATTGATGAGTGCTACTCCTATTCCACGCACTTTAGCCATGACGGCTTATGCAGATTTGGCTGTTTCCACGCTGGATGAATTACCTCCGGGCCGGCAAGTGGTGCACACTGCATTAATTTCTAGTAAAAAACGTCAACACGTCATTGAACGCGTGCGCGCCGTTTGCTTGCAAAAAAGACAAGTCTACTGGGTGTGTACATTGATCAATGAATCAGAGGCGCTCCAATGTCAGGCGGCTGAAAATACCTTGCAAGAATTACAAAACGATTTGCCCGAATTAAAAATGAGTTTAGTCCATAGCCGGTTATCACCGGACATTAAGCTAGCTACTATGAAAGCCTTCAAAAATGGCGAAATAGATATTCTAGTGGCGACTACTGTCATCGAAGTAGGGGTCGATGTCCCCAACGCCAGTCTAATGATCATTGAAAATCCCGAGCGTTTAGGTCTTTCACAATTGCACCAATTGCGAGGCAGAGTTGGCCGGGGGTCTTTGCAAAGTTTTTGTGTCCTGCTTTATCAGGAACCTTTATCTGTTCTAGCTAGACAACGATTACAGGTACTTAAAAACATTCAGGATGGATTCCAAATAGCACAAGAAGATTTAAAAATCAGAGGTCCGGGTGAAGTCCTGGGCACTCGGCAGTCAGGAATTCTGAAATTTAGAATAGCCGATCTGCTTCGCGATCAAAATTTACTTCCTCAGGTCCAATTTGTCAGCACTAAATTAATAACTGATCTTCCAGAAAAAGCCGACGCATTAGTTGATCGATGGATTCACCAAGGTCAAAAATATATTTTCGCCTAGATCATTGGCGTTCGCCATGACCGACCTATCAATGCCCATTTTTTTACTATATTGACCTGCTTACTTTAGATTGATACCATTTGAACATAGAAATTTATATTTGGTTACTTTATTCAAAATTAGGAGAAATCTATGAACTTGAAAAAGGTTTTAACTTTAACTGCAGCCAGTGCAGCTATTTTAAGTAGCGCCGCGGCATTTGCCGGCGGGCCTGAAGTTATGCCTGCAACTCCAGCTTGTCAAGCTTGTGTGGCTGTGTTTGTTCCTTACTTATACATCGGTGGCAGTGCTGGTTGGGCATTTTCCAACTGGAATGATTTTATTTTTGGCGCCGCTAATAATTTTAGCTACAATGATCTCCCTTTTAGCACATCCGCTGATAACAGTGGCTTTACTTTCGGCGGTAAAGTAGGGTATCAATTTACTGAGCATTTCGGCGTAGAAGGCGGCGGTTTTGCGTTGCCTGATAGTGACCAATCGATCACTGTTACAGTAGACCCCAAGAAAAAGACCACCCAGACGATAAATGGTGAAATTGATTCTTGGTTTGCTTATGGTGCAGCTACTTTACGTGCCGCTTTACCCTTTAATCCGTTCTTACACGTTACAGGTAAAGTCGGTGGTGTATATCGTGAATTACATCATAGCGGGGATTTATATAGTAATGTTGGCGATGGCAACTACGCAACGGTCATTTTTGGCGCCACTTTAGATTATGATTTGGCTCCTTACAGGATTCCAGTGATTGTCGGCGCTGATTATTACTATATCCCAGGAAGCAACGATACTTTCTTTAGTAATAATGACCACAATCAGCCAATTAATCCCAATGCTGCTCCCGCTGCTCAAGTGGTAGTCGGCACTATCTCGGTTCGTTTGGCTGTTTAAGCTATCTATGTTCGGCTGGCTGGTTGCTCCAGCCGGTCGATCTCATTGACTTGAAATAACTTATCTCATCCCCATATTCCATCTATCCCAATAGCTAATAGGAGAATTTGATTATGTCATTTTCAGCACAAGCAGAAACTTTATCTTTTGAAGCCGAAGTTAAACAACTTTTAAATTTAGTTGCGCACTCACTTTATAGCAATCCGGAAATTTTTTTGCGTGAGTTGGTTTCTAACAGCTCTGATGCTGCCGATAAATTACGTTATGCTGCGTTAACTGACTCCGCTTTATATGAAAATGATTCTCAATTAAAAATTTGGGTCGATATTAATAAGCAAAATCGCACCATAACGGTTCGAGATAACGGGATCGGCATGAGCCGTGAAGAGGTCATCGAAAATTTAGGCACGATCGCTAAATCAGGAACCCGGGCGTTCAAAGAAATGCTGGAAAACAAACAAGCCGGTGGTGATTCTCAATTAATCGGTCAATTTGGCGTAGGTTTTTACTCTACTTTTGTAGTAGCCGATCACGTGGTAGTTAGAACCCGGCGAGCTGGGATGAAAGCGGATCAAGGCGTAATGTGGGAATCAGACGGCCAAGGTCAATACAACATTAAAAATATTCAATACTCCCCCAGAGGAACTGAAGTGGTGTTGCACCTCAAACAAGAATTTGAAGAATTTTTAGATGAATATCGAATACGTAATGTGATCACTAAATATTCTGATCACATCGTTTTGCCGATAATCATGAAAAAACCAGACATCAGTAAAAAAGATGAAATCAAACAAGATAAAGAAGCCATCCAAGAAAAAGAAATTGTCATACCTGAAGAAGAAGTGATAAACCGCGCCAGCGCGCTATGGACTTTATCTAAAAATGAGATTAGTGATGACCAATATAAAGAATTGTATAAACATATTGGCCATGACTTCGAAGACCCTTTGGCTTGGACTCATAACAAATTAGAAGGTAAGCTGGAGTATACCAGTTTATTATATATTCCTGCTCGAGCTCCTTTTGACTTATGGCAGCGAGAAGGCCAGCGCGGCTTAAAATTATATGTCAAACGTGTGTTCATCATGGACGACGCCGAACATTTTATGCCGATGTATTTACGATTTGTTAAAGGAATAGTAGACAGCAATGACCTGCCCTTAAATATTTCTCGAGAAATATTGCAACAATCCAATAAAATAGTGGAAAAAATTCGTTCGGGTCTAGTGAAAAGAGTGCTGGATCTATTGGAAAAGCTGGCTACTGATGATCAAGCTGCTTATCGTAAATTCTGGCAAGAATTTGGTATGGTTTTGAAAGAAGGTCCAGGAGAAGACTATGCCAATAAAGACCGTATTGCCAAACTCTTAAGATTTGCTTCAACTCATCAAGAAGATAATGAGCAAACAGTTTCGTTAATAGATTATGTTGCTCGTATGCCGAAAGAACAAGATAAGATTTATTATCTGATTGCTGATTCTTATTTAACTGCTCGACATAGCCCCTTGCTGGAAGTCTTTAGAAAGAAAGGCATTGAAGTGTTGCTGTTAGTTGACAAAGTAGATGAATGGTTAATGTCTCATTTGTTTGAATTTGAAGGTAAGAAATTCCAATCAATTTCCAAAGGCAAATTAGACATCGACAATATTGGTTCACAAGAAGAAAAACAGCAGCAAGAAGCCAAAGCCGCCACTTTTACGGAAGTAGTCGAAAGTGTCCAAAAAGCCTTAGGTGATCAAGTAAAAGAAGTCCGCTTGACCCACCGTTTAGTGGATTCTCCTTGCTGTGTAGTTTTTGATGAGAACGAGTTATCCGGTCACATGCAAAGATTATTAAAAGCAGCAGGCCAAGCCGTTCCAGAAAGCAAGCCAATTCTTGAATTAAATCCGGATCATCAACTATTATTAAAATTACAGCATATCAAAGACCCACAAAAAATCAGCGACTGGTCGGAAATTTTATTGAACCAGGCACTCATTGCTGAAGGTGAACAACTGAAAAATCCGGTTGATTTCATCAAGCGGTTGAATCAAATGCTGGCGCAAGTGGCTGAGTGATTAAGTTGAGCTGCTATTCCGCGGCTGTAATCCGCGGAATTTTTTATTTTTTGCAAAAAATGGCTTTTAAACCGCCTGTGTCAATATTTTTCCGGATCATCAGAGGGCAGCCGCTTGCGGAAGCGGCTTCCTGGTTTCAATCCCTCAGCAGGTAATGAGCAGGATTGCTTCACTCGCAAGCTGGTTTGCAATGACGATAAAAGGGCTTAGCGGGAAAACCTGCACGGTTTATGGAATAAATTGAGGTTATTCTATGGAAAGATTTAAAAAAAACCCGCATATCGTACTGACCTCTCATCGTCACCAAATGCCGAAATTGCAGCTTCCGGTTCATTGGGGAGCTTCTGACCCTCATTATCGGGCCCCGATCATAGCCACATTTACCGATAAGACGGCCCGTAACGCCATTGGCGCCCATAGCGGCAGTTATTCCGTTTATAGAGCATTGTCGATCGCTTCAGGCCACTATTCACAAGCTCATCGCGCTGATTTAAGCCACACCCAATTCAGCATCCCTATAGGGCCTTACCCATCCTGGTTTGATCCAGACAAAATCATTTCCTTAGACCCTTGGGGTGCAATTAATGATTATTTCTCACAAGAAGTACAACAAGGCTTTGATCTTTACCCCACTATTGCAGCCACCCATGGAAAGGTCTGGATTTCAGAAATTTCCCAGGCCATTATCAACCAGCGTATTGCGATTGATCATCAGATCGTGATGCCAACTCATGAAATTTGCATCACTAAAATAGCGATCGAGCCGGTTTGGTATTTGCCGGGTATCGCCAAACGACTTAACACAACCGAAGCCCATTTAAGAAAAGTATTATTCGAAGAAACAGGCGGGATGTTTCCCGAGCTAGTGACTCGACCTGATTTAAAAGTTTTGTTACCTCCCATTGGAGGCGCCACCGCTTATGTATTAGGCAATCCCAACGATCTTGCTAAACCCGAGATTGAATTGACTTGCCGAATTCACGATGAATGCAACGGATCGGACGTTTTTGGTTCGGATATTTGCACTTGCCGGCCTTATTTAATCCATGCCTTTGAAGCCGCCGTGCACACAGCGCAGCAAGGAGGAGTGGGTTTAATTGTATATTTTAGAAAAGAAGGTCGAGCTTTGGGAGAAGTTACAAAATTTTTAGTCTATAACGCTCGAAAAAAACAGGAAGGTGGTGATCAAGCTAGCCAATATTTTTATCAAACCGAATGCGTGGCTGGTGTATCCGATGCACGTTTTCAAGAATTGATGCCTGATGTGTTGCATTGGTTTGGAATTACCAAAATTGATTATTTAATTTCAATGAGTGAGGTAAAATACCGAACAATTTGTGAAAGTGGTATTACTGTAAAAGAGCGGGTGACCATTCCAGAACATTTAATTCCTGAAGATGCGCAGGTAGAAATTCAAGCGAAAAAATCGGCAGGGTATTTTAGTGGTTAACTTTTTAATTTAAGTTGATTTATGAACTTGAAAGAATATCAATATTTATTATCGGTGCAAGCAATACAGCAAAAATCGGCAGCAATTTTTCAATTAGCGTTAGAAAACCAGACTCATTTTAAAATACAACTGGAAAAATTAAATCCAATTGCTGATTGGGTTATCGAATGTATTCAAAAGAATTATCCTCAAAAAACTATACCGCTGCATTCGCGTTGGCGTCATTTTTCAGCGGTAAATAACCAATGGCATCACTTTTTTGAAACCTTGCCGTCTTCGGAAAGAGCTAAAGCTATGATCGATTTGGCGGCCATTTCTGTGTTGTTAGATGCTGGAGCAGGCAGCCAATGGCAATATCTTCATCAAGGAAAAGCATTTACTCGTTCAGAAGCTCTGGCTTTGGCTACATGGGATATGTTCACTAAAGGTCTTTTTTCATCTGAACCTGGCAAACCCTGGCAAGTAGATGGAGCAGCTCTGATCAATTTAGATATTGCAACTTTTTCAATCGGACTCCAATGCCATAACCATAATATGATTGAAGGTTTGGAAGGCCGTTGGCAATTGCTCAAAAGTTACGGTCATTTACTGGCTGATGATCATGCGATATTTCCAAATGCTAGGATAGCCGATCTATTAGATTTTATCCGCAGCAACTTAGGCGATTACTTTTCAGCTAGTATTGTTAGAAAAACTGGCAACCATTATCCGCAATAAATTGGGTATTGCTCATAGCAAGGATTTGCCGTTAATTCATATTTTGCAAGGAGGTACTTGGCAAGTGGGCAGAGCAATGGCTTTTAAACGCAGCTTAACGGGTGAACCCCCTTTGCGATATGTTAGCAATGGGGTGGTTTTTTAAAAGGATTGCACATGGACAATTTGCATGTAATGGATCACCCAACACTGCAGCATAAATTAGGTATTTTACGCGATAAGGACACCCCTTCGGCGGAAGTGAGGCGAATCATCCAAGAAATTGCCACGTTATTGGCATATGAAGCCGCTCGAGAACTCCCGATAGAAAGCCGGCAAGTCACAACGCCCATCGGGAGTAGTATTGCCTATTCAATCAAGCAAACCCCTTTAGTGGTTTCAATATTAAGAGCAGGTAATGGCATGTTAGATGGTGTATTAGCGGTATTATCAGAAGCCAAGGTGGGACATATTGGCATTTATCGTGATCGATTTACCCAAAATACCATAGAGTACTATTTTCGCCTGCCTGATCGAAATCATGTACGAGGTAAAGATGTTTTATTAATGGACCCATTAGTAGCTACCGGAGATACAGTTATAGCCAGTATAGAGCGATTGAAGCAATTTGAAAGTGGCAATATTACGGTATTATGTTTGTTAATTTCACAAGCAGCGCTGGAGCGGATATTTTATTTTTATCCGCAAGTGCATATTTTTACCATAGCAGTAGAAGAAACTTTGAATGAGCAAGGATTTTTAATCCCAGGGATAGGAGATGTGGCTAGTCAATTATACGGTTGGAAATAACAGCTATGCGTTTTGAAACCAAACCGGAATCTGTTTTTTTTATTGGAATTACTGGCGGCAGTTGCGCTGGCAAAACCGAATTTGCTAAGCGCTTAAGAACAGCTTTAGGTTTTGAATATTGCAATATACTCAATCAAGATGCTTATTATCTGGATCAAAGCGCTAGTTTTAAAGGTGACGGTTCTGTTAATTTTGATGCCCCTGAAAGCATCGATTTTGAATTATTGTACCAGCATTTGCTTAGATTACAGCGGAATGAGCCGATTCAGGTTCCAATTTATGATTTTGGGTCACACAAACGTTTCTCTAAAACCAAAACCCTATTTAGTGCTAATATCATTTTACTTGAAGGAGAATTAATTTTTACTCAACCTAAAATCAGAGATTTACTGACTGAATGTGTTTTTATAGATATTCCTGAACCTACCCGGCTTTCTCGCCGGCCTAAGCGGGATATGCAGGAAAGAGGCAGGCAGCGCGAAGGTGTTATTTTACAATTCGAGCATCATGTCCGCCCTATGCATCGGCGATACATTGAGCCGGTCAAGCAGTTAGCTACATATATCGTAAACAATGATTTCACCGCGGGAGAAGTGATCGCTGATATTGTTAATAAATTAGGGATTGATTCGTAACCCGCCTTTGCCTAAAATGTGTTCTCAAGCTGGCGTAGCTCAGTAGGTAGAGCAGCTGATTTGTAATCAGCCGGTCGTCTGTTCGATTCAGATCGCCAGCTTCTTTAAAATCAAACACTTAGATCGATAAATTTAAATAGACCAGCAAGGCTGGGTGTAATCTGGGTGTAACCATGCCAAGAAAATAATAGAAAAAGCCAGAAGTTAATAGATTTTTATAGGTTTACAGAGAACAGTTTAAGAAGGTCTGAATTTTCGAATTGAATATTTTTTTCACCATGCCTATGGATGTCAGGCATGTTTCTGTGGTATTATAGTAATGAGTCCATTACCCATCGGTCTTGGATCAATCGAGGTTTCGGTCTGCTGAACCAGCGTAGCGAATCAGCGGCCAATTTTTCCAGTCTTTATTAAAGACTCGATACATTCCTTCATTGACCAAATCGGTGAACTTGTAATTTTCTTGATACTTTGGTCTGCCATATAACAGGTAACAAAATTGCCCTTTAGGCTTTGGGTGTTTCCAAGAAAAAGATCTATTACCACAACAAAGCTTTCATAGACAAAGCTAACTCGCCTGTCAGGAACATAAATTTTTTTGTCTTTATGCCATCCTTGGTAAAGAGTCGCTTGCGAATTTTCTAAAGTCGCTTTGACCCAATCTATACGTTGCGCGCGCGGAGGTGAGAATTTGCATTTTCCTGTACCTTCATAAAATGCATGTTCAAATTTTTGAGGTTTAAAGTAAACTGGAATTTTATCATGAGTTTCAATTTTTCTGCGACAATAAACGCTCATATAATGAGCGCGATATTCAGCTTCCGTTTGATAATGTACAAGAGGCGGCAAAGACATTACCAGCCTCCCTTTAAACGGATGCGAAAGATATTAAATTTTTTGTGATTCCATTCAGTGGGTATTAATTTCTCGATTCCTAAATGACTTTCTAATCTTTTTACAACCTTTTCTTTAGGACTGTCGGGTTTTAATTTTCCGTTGAGCCGACTACTGGCAGCACCTAAAAGGAGGTCACATAGCTGGATAGGGGTTACTTGCGCAGATGGGAGTGCCTGTACATCTAAAATATGTGCAGAGAGATTAGTATTTCCCAGGCATTCTTTCAGTGAAGTCAGGCGTTTTGGATCCCGGTTAGTTTTTATGTCGCAGAATATTCGATAATCATTAAAGTCAGATATCCAGTGATGCAATAATTGATAATAAAATTTATAAAACCCAAGCTCATGATCATTATTATGCAGTTTAAAATCCACCAATTCCGCCTCTACTAAAATGCAACGGAAGCGCATATCAAAACCGTATGACACAAAAAGATCAATTAAATCCAAATAGAATGGTAGTTTCGATTGGGAAATTTTTTTCCATTTAATTTCACCCCATACTTTATGCTGGGTTCGTAATTCCCATAGTTTACTTTTTATTTCGTTCCTGAGTGTCGCGGGAACCCAAAGACTGCCTATCATAAGGTATCGCGCGCCTCTGGCCGTAGAAGTAAAAAGATCCGGTGAGGATTCATCGCAATATACTTCAAATTGCATATTATACCTCGAATAGTATTAGGTCTAATGGGTGATTTCCTATTTCCATGGCATTTTACCTTCTTTTTGAATAAGAAACATGTTAATTGCCGGTATTTGTTGAACGGTAACGCTGACCTAGTTTATCCATCGCAGTTTGAATATGAGATCCGTTTTGATGACTGTAACGTTCTACCATCTGTAGGGTTTTATGCCCTGAAATTCTTTTTACCGTGGGCAAGTCCACGCCAGCTTGCACCAGGTGGGTAATAGCGGTATGACGTAACGTGTGGCGAACCACTTCTTTAGGGTTCATTCCTGCAGCAGTGACTACTCGTCGAAAGGGCTTAGTAATATTCACGCAATGTCCTGTGACTGATTTTTCGGCGGGAAAAAGCCAGATTTGATTGGGTTTGGTATTCTGTATGTAAGGAGTCAGTATTTCCGTCAGATATGCGGAGATCGGTTGAGGTCTAGCGCCTGCTTTGGCTCGAGGAATAAAAATGACTCGTCTCTCCAGATCAATATGATCTAATCGGATTGACAAAATTTCCATGAGCCGCATACCGGTTTCTAATCCAATCACAATAAATGGGTAGATATAAGGATTTTGATCTTGTTTTGCTGCTGTTAAGAGCCGATCAATTTGTTCCACTGTGAGGTAGGTAATGCGGTGCTCAGTTTCTTTAAACATATTCATCGCAACCGGTTTATGGTTTAACCATTTCCATTGAGTGGCTTTGGTAAATAGATGAGATAATACGGCCAGTTCTCGATTAATGGTGTTGGTGGTTACACCCTTCTCCTGACGTTTATTTTTATATTTTTCTATATCCTCTTCGTCAATTTTATCCAGTGGTTTATTATCAAAGAAGGGAATGAGATGTAGCTTGAGCTGAGAAATCTTGGCTTTCAAATTTTTTGCCTGAGTCGAAATTTGTTTTTCCAGATATTGTTCCGCCGCTTCTTTGAATCTTAAAGTCGGTTTTCGACCTTTGGGCAAATTTAAACGGGCTTCATGCGCTTCATTGCGTAATTTTGCCAATACCTTCTCTGCATGCAGACGGGTAGTCCCGTCCGATTCTTTACCGACCAGTCGATGGATGCGTTGACCATCTACCATGATATTGATGCGATATCTTCCATCTCCATTGGCTAATCGATCAAACTCGATGCCGTTTTCCTGGATTTTTTCATGTTGTCCTACATTACGTATGTTGGCGCGGGTTAAAGTTTTAAATTTCATTGATCGCTCCTTACTTTTTTGATGGGGGGGTAATAGTCTGGTTTTTCAACCGGTTTGCCGGGTGGCAGGTTGAGTTCCTTCAAGTGTTGCAACGGTTTTTCACCGTCTAAAATTGCTTTGCACAATAACCAATGCTCGCGTAACCGCTCCCGATTTAAGCCACGATAATCCACCAGCGGCCACCACTCTTTATCTAAGACTTGTCCCGCTGGATTCTCGATGTGGATTTCAAAGTGGTTCCAGAAATAAGGAATGTCGGTAATCACCTGCCACAAAGCGTGTTCTTCGGCGGTTAATAGGCTTGGCAAAAATAACGCCATGGCTGCAAAGAGGTCAGCGTCTTCTGCCGACCACAGCCGTTCACTGATTTCCTGGGCAGTGACTTTTTGAGTTTGGCGCTCACCGAACAGGTAATGCTCAGTCTGGGCCTTTTCAGTCGATACGACCGGCAGATAATAGCTGGCAGCCTTTTCGGCTAACAGGGATTCCATCAAACTGGATACCGTGCGGCGTTGATGCCGCGCCATCAATTCCCCGACAAATCGTAACGGTGGGCTGAGCCGAACCTGTAGAGTGATCGTTCGGCTGTGCTGGTTACCCACCTTTTTTTTGGGTTTTTTTACCCGTTCCTCGGTTTGGGTCATGGGTTGTATTCTCCTATTTCGGGTTAAAAACTTCTGGATTGTTCTAGCAAGTTCTTTATTTGTCTATAGTGCTTTAAAATTCATTTGCATTGCTTTACACCACAGATAATGCTCACTATAATAACCCTCTCTGTTAAAGTCAATGGTTTCAGTCATCCAGGCCGGAACCCATTTTAGATGAAAAAAACAAAGGAGCCTACTATGAAAAAGGAAGTCGATTTTCGATTAAAAACACCCACCCTCGATATCTTTCCCGATGGCAGGATGGATGTCGACAACGCATCGCATTATTTAGGCGTTAAGAAGAAAACCCTGGCCATGTGGCGCGTCGGCGGTATCGGGCCGCGGTACATCAAGCGGGGTCGGATTTTTTACTACAAGGAAGACCTCGACACTTGGCTGAATGAGCGTCGTTATCGCAGCACGGCTCAGTCTTTAGAGACGGGAGACCATCGATGAACACTGGCCACTTGGATCCCGCTTTTTCTTCTGAGCAGGTTGCACGCTCAGTCTGTCATCCCATCCCACCGGTTTATGCCGATGAGCTACGTACTTATCCCGTCGATAACCCCATTTTTATGGCGGTGGATCGATTGAGTCTACAGCGCATCCGCTCATCCAAAGGAGTGTGTTTATACTGCCCTGAACCGGCGGAACATTATGTATTGAATTTTTGTTTTCAGCGCGAGGTTTGGGTGCTGTATGCCCATTTGAGTGTATTTTCCCGCGCCATGGATTTAGCACAGTGTATCCAGTGGCAGGGAGCCTCTAAAACCCTGGTATTGCGTATCGGTATTCACCATCTACGAG
>JAFEDN010000370.1 GCA_018241585.1 Pseudomonadota bacterium
ATTATGGTAGTGGCCATAGTCTTTGTAATGCACATCACTTGCGTGAGCTGACTTTTGTTCAGGAACAAGAGAATCAACAATGGGCAAAAAAATTGGAAAGATTATTACTGAATTTAAAACACAAAGTGGAAACGCATTATCAAAAAACCCTGACTCGATTACCGGATCGAATTTTAAAAGGAACACGCTCGCGTTATATGGGTATTCTTTATAGGGGGCGGGTGGAATGTCCGGCAGTAGTGGGTGAGAAGAAAAGAGGTCGTCAGAAACAATCCGCATCCAGAAATTTACTCGAGCGGTTAAGGAAATTTAATCAGTCGGTTTTAGCGTTCATGTATGACCCGGCGCTTCCCTTTGATAACAATCAAGCAGAGCGGGATATTCGCATGGTCAAAGTACAGCAAAAAATATCAGGATGCTACAGAAGTTGGCGAGGCATTAAAGCTTTTTGTAGAATCCGGGGATGTCTTTCAACACTTCGAAAGAATGGTCTTAATCTGCTGACTACATTAGAAAATGCCATCCAGGCCTCTTCGGCTATATCTTTGCCTCAGTTAGGGGCTGAATAGTTACCTGCTTTTCAAAACTCCTAACTGAGGTTTTTAAAATATCGCAATTGCTTTCTTTGCTTCTTCGATAGTTGGAGTTCTTTTCGATATTCCGTTTTCCAAAATCCAAATAACTGTTGATACGTACTTAACAGCCTCTGGCCTATTCGACCCGCTTGACCGGTTCGTTCCGCTATTTTTTGAAAATCTCTCTTTAAATGTGCTCAGCAAATTTGATGATTTTGATCCGGTAAAAAATTATAAGCCCCATAGCGATGCCCAGGATTTTCTGATGGTCCCCTCGACTATTCATTATTGCATCTTCTTGGTTAATATTTCTTGAGCAGCATTCACTTGAAGCATTACGGCAGCACATTCTGGCATAGAACATTTATCGGGATGAAATTGTTTAGCCAATTCCCGATAGCGTTGCTTCACTTGCCGTTCACTAGCACCCATAGTTAATCCCAGCGTTTTTAATGCTTCCGCTTGACTCATCTCATTCTCTGGTATTAATCCCAGCTGATGGGCCCATTGAAAACCTTGCCGGTAGGCTAAAGTATAAACGGCCATGTGTGCGGCGACTTGCGCTATACCCACTATCTCAGGCGATAAATCCCAGTAAGGTGCAGCATAATCGATCAGACTGACTGTCATCTGGCTGGTAGTAGTCGCCAGTCCATACGCCAGAGTGGTCGCCAAAACCGGTTGGTTGGGAGTGAACGCCACCGACATCGCTAAACCGTTGCACCACTGCCAAACTGCTTCTTTTTCTAAAAAACCAATTTCATCCCAACGCACGGTTTGTTTCAGCCATTCCCAAATCCAATAATCACTGCCGGTTATTTTTTCGCATTGTTCAATCAAGGGCATCACTGTGCGCTGGATTACATGATCTGCCGCACAACTCACATAAAATAATGGTGTGATTTGCGCACTCAATGCTCGATTGATCACTGCAATGCCGTGATAAGAAT
>JAFEDN010000371.1 GCA_018241585.1 Pseudomonadota bacterium
TAAACTGGCTAGACAACTCCAAGAAGAAGAAATCAATCTTTATCGTTTAAGCCTAAATCACTAATATCAGTTTCGCGATCACTGTGCTATAATGAGTGCCTTAATTGACTAGGTACAGGACCGATTATTATGGCTCAATTGGCGAAAGAAATTACCCCTATCACCATTGAAGATGAATTACGCCAATCTTATCTAGATTATGCAATGAGCGTGATCGTTGGGCGTGCCCTGCCCGATGTTCGAGATGGCTTAAAACCGGTTCATCGCCGTGTTCTTTATGCCATGGGCGAATTGGATAACGCTTGGAATAAACCTTATAAAAAATCCGCTCGAATTGTCGGTGATGTTATCGGTAAATATCATCCGCATGGAGACACGGCAGTTTACGACACCATTGTTCGTATGGCTCAGCCTTTTAGCCTGCGTTATTTGCTGGTCGATGGTCAAGGGAATTTCGGTTCAGTTGATGGCGATGCTCCGGCAGCCATGCGTTATACCGAAATCCGCATGTCTAGATTCGCTCATTCATTGTTGGCCGATTTAGATAAAGAAACAGTAGATTTTGCTCCTAATTATGACGGCACTGAAAGAATTCCTTTAGTGTTACCCACCCGTGCGCCTAATCTGCTGGTCAATGGTTCCTCAGGAATTGCTGTGGGCATGGCCACCAACATTCCCCCGCATAATCTTAATGAAGTCATCGACGCTTGTCTGGCTCTAATCGATAATTCCGAACTCGAATTAAATGAGCTCATGCGCTTCATCCCCGGCCCTGATTTTCCAACCGCCGGCATAATTAATGGCCGTGCAGGGATCGTTCATGCTTACAAAACCGGCCGAGGCCGTATTTTCCTGCGCGCAAAAACTTCGATAGAGATGGAAGAATCTGGAAAAGCTTCAATTATCGTTCACGAATTACCTTATCAAGTTAATAAAGCCAGATTGCTGGAACGCATGGGTGAAATGGTGCGCGACAAAGAGTTGGAAGGGATAACCGCATTAAGAGATGAATCAGATAAAGATGGTATGCGGATGGTGATCGAAGTGCGCCGCGGTGATGCGCCTGAAATCATTCTCAACAATCTTTTTAAACATACTCAATTGCAAGTGGTTTTTGGCATTAACATGGTTGCCTTAGATAATGGTCAACCTCGGTTACTGAATTTAAAACAATTATTGCACGCCTTTTTACAGCACCGTCGCGAAGTAATTACCCGGCGCACATTGTTTGAGTTAAGAAAAGCGCGGGAACGGGCCCACATATTGGAAGGTTTAGCCGTTGCTTTAGCGAATATTGATCCTATCATCGCTTTAATTAAATCCTCCAAGACTTCTGCAGAAGCCAAGCAAGCGCTTTTAGCTCAAGAATGGCAAGCGGGCACAGTCGCCCAGTTGGTAGCGGGGGATTCAGCTCAACTTACCCGTCCTGATGATTTGGCGGCAGAATATGGCGCTCAGGGTGCTAGTTATCGTTTATCTCCTGTACAAGCGCAAGCGATTTTAGATTTACGTTTG
>JAFEDN010000372.1 GCA_018241585.1 Pseudomonadota bacterium
GTCAGGCAAATTGGTCAAATTTAAAAAATTAACATAATATCCGAAAGCTTCAATGGTTTTTGCCAATGCAATTTGTTCCTTTTCGTCAAATAAATTGATTTTACAAGTAAATATTTGTTTTTTTTCTAAAGCGGCCATGCATTGAAAAAATCTTTCCTCATTTGCTAAGTAATGATCAACCCCCAGATATTCTTTTCTAACTGATAACGCCTCATAAGGATTCAAATGTTTTTCTTGATTATGGCTTGGATAATAATATAAAAAATAATTTAATTGCTTTTTAAAGTTTTCAAAACTCAATCCTGCATTTTTAATTTGCCGATAACCTGCTATTAAAATATTTTTTAGTTCATCAATAAATTCCAATAAAATTTTATCCACATCGCAAATAATCACATCCCCTAACAGTTTATCTAGAGAAAAAATATCTGATTCAGCTATCACAATATTGATTAGTTTTAGGTGGCTAACTTGAGTAAGCTTATGGCAATACTCAATAGGTGAGAAATGGTCGTTGGAAGTCCAGAAATGCTGTAAACCTGATTTAAGTTCCTCTCTTGGCCCTCTCAAGCTTAAAAAAAATTGGTTAAAAGACCATGGCTTAGAATCTCTAGAATCTTGAATGGTTAGCTTAGACCGGGAAATTGGATTAGTATCGGGTGGTGCTGGCAACTCTGACTTTTCTTGAATGGACATTGTTTGCTATTTTTAAACTTTAGATTATGGATTCATTTTTTTATTAATTAATCAGCTAGCTGTCAGTGTAAGTTTAATTTATTAACAAAAAATTAAATTTCCAAAAAAATATAGTCGTTGTTAGTAAATGTATTTTAATGTTATTTTAATATATCTTTTATATTCTTGTTCACCCGAGTAATTCATTAAAAATAAGGTTGATTATGCATCCTTTCACGCCAACAGAGACACAAACCAGAGAATATAAATTCCCGCCCAATGGAGCACTGGTCTTTATTGGTGATAGCACTGCCGCCTTACTGAATGCAATTTTCTTTGCTCAAAGAGGGGTAAAAAACATTAGTGTAATAGGCCCTCGCTTAGGTGAATATACTCGTTCGGGAGATTTAATACCCGAAGTATTTGAGAAAGTTTCTCAACTAATCGCCCCTTTAGAAGTCATACCCTCCGAAGGTTATCATATAAAAGACATTGAAAGACAAATGTATAAGCATGCCAAAAAAATGGCAATTCAATTTATCAAAAGCAGTTTTAGTCATTTTGGCCCTAAAAGACAGCTTATCTTAAAAAGCGGCGCAGCCATTCATGCAGACATCCTGTTTGATTGTACTGGCACTAGGTGTGCAGTTTTAAAAAAATTTAATGCCGAGATCGATGCGAAAAAAGTTAGCGCTCCCAAATTCAATAGAACCGCCGTTGATAAAGAAGCACCAATCAAATCCTACGTTCAATTGAGAGGATTTTTTAGGGCAGATCAAGAGAATATAATTAATGATAATCCAAGTAAAAATGAAAAACGTTGGAACGCAATCAATC
>JAFEDN010000373.1 GCA_018241585.1 Pseudomonadota bacterium
ATTAAAAATACTGTGACCGTCAGTTTCACTATGTTTGGTGAAGTCAATAATGCTTTAGTCACTGCAGGCATGGCCGGCGCATAAACATCGGTGGCCATTAATCCGAGCGAAGTAATCAAGGCCATTAAGATGCCCAACCAAATTTTTTGATTAATCTTAGGTATTTTCATATTGCTTATTTTAGCGAGTTCATATACATTAGTAAAATTAATTATTTTCATGTTTTTCATTAAAAAAATGAATTTAGAAAAAATAAATTTAAACCTCTTGGTTGCATTGGATGCTTTGTTGAGTGAACGGCACGTTACCCGCGCCGCATTAAAAGTCCATATTACTCAATCCGCTATGAGTATTGCCTTAGCTCAATTGCGAGCATTATTACAAGATAAAATATTGGTGCGTGATCGAGGGGCAATGCAACCTACTCCACGGGCCTTGGAATTACAACCTCAGGTACGTCATATTTTGGAACAAATAAAAAAAATTATCCACGAAGCGCCATTGTTCGATCCCGCTACCACGACCAAAATTTTCCGTATTGGCATGACTGATTATACCGAATTTTTGGTTTTACCACGATTATTAGCAACTCTGGCTAAAAATGCACCCGGAATTACTTTGAAGGTCATTAATCTTAATTTATTAGATCATCATGAAGTCTTTGAAAAAGAACAGCTTGATTTAGCCGTTGGGGTGTTATTTGAGGAGCACACTCCGTTACAAACCCAGATTTTGCTGACTGAAACCGCTGTTTGTGTTGCCGACAAAAATCACTCTCTGATGAAAAAGCAGCTAACTTTGAAAGAGTTTTTGCAGGCAAAACATATCGCCATCAATTTGCATTCCATGAAAGTACTCGGCAGAATTGACAAGGCATTACATGATTTAGGAGTCAAAAGAGATATCGTACTGGCCACACCTCATCTGGTAGCTGCTTTTCATTTAGTAAGAAATACTGATTATCTCATGGCTTCGATGAGACATCTTTCCGAAAAACTGACTAAACCTTTTGGATTGGTAATGCAGGAATTGCCTTTTGCGGTCGAGTCACTGGACCTTATGATGGCCTGGCCCAAATCTTTCACCTCTGATCCTGCTCATTGCTGGTTGCGCCAACAAATTCGAATATAATTCTAGGGCCTGTTGACAATTCCCGATGAAGAATCGCAAGGGAGAGGAGAGCGGAGCGACCTTGCTCTTCATTCAAGATGTTCTGGCTTGGCCAGAACTCTTGATCAAAACCAGGAAGCAATTCCCGCGGAGCGGGAATTGCAAAATTACGGGGATTTTTCTTTGGCGCTCTTTGATTTAATAAAGAGATGCTAATCTATATTACTTGTTTAGTGTTGGGACTTTTGTCCATAACTTATTGCCTGCATGTTCCTTCAGTACTATTTTGCAGCTTAGTTTTCGCAATCATGGTTTTATTTGTTTTGCTTGCTTGGAGACGGCTAGGAGTAAATCATTGGCTGGTTAACGTATTATTCGGTTTGAGTTGTT
>JAFEDN010000374.1 GCA_018241585.1 Pseudomonadota bacterium
CCAATGCAGCAGGCAAAAGCACCCTATTGAAAGCGATCTTAGGTTTAATTAAACCACAAATAGGTTCGATTTTTATTACTGACCAACCTTGCCATCGCGGCAACCCCAATATTGGTTATTTGAGCCAATTTAGGCAGTATGCGACTTCCAATTCACTGAGCGCCAGAACATACTTAGCAGCGGTCTGTCAAGCAACCCGCTGGGGGCTGCCGCGTCAATCCAAAAAAAATCAAGCTCAAATCCAAAGGCTAATTGAATTAACGGGTATCGGCTCTTTTGTAGATCGTCCTTATCTGCAACTATCAGGCGGGGAGCGCCAACGAGTGGCCTTAGCTCAGGCGTTAATTGGTCAACCGAAAATATTACTTTTAGATGAACCACTCAGTGGTTTGGACCCTGGACAGCAAGAAAAGATGGTACAAATTATTCGTTCCATTCAAAAAGAGCTTAAACTCGCTGTTTTATTTACTGCACATGATATCAATCCACTCCTGGGCGTGATGGATAAAGTCATTTATTTGGCTCATGGTAAAGCGGCTATGGGTAGTGTGGATCAAATCGTTAATAGTAAAACTTTAAGTTGGCTTTACAACGCTCCTATTGAGGTATTTACTCATCACAGGCATCTTATCGTAATCCATGAAAAATCTGGAAGCCGCATCAATGAACACGATCACCCAATTTGCTAATAATTTATTTGCCTATGAATTTATGCGTAACGCCTTTATTGCAGGAACTTTAGCAGCGGTCGTTGCTTCATTGATGGGTTATTTTGTAGTTTTAAGGCGGCAAAATTTTGCAGCTCATGCCCTCAGCCATATAGGATTTGCAGGAGCTGCAGGAGCTGGTCTAGTCAGCTTAGACCCTGCTTCAGGACAACTTATTTTAACAATCCTAGCTGCTTTCGGTATGGGTGGTTTAGGAGCAAGAGCTACCAAAAGTGATATTGCAGTGGGCGTGACCTTAGCTTTTGCACTGGGCTTAGGCATGCTATTTTTGTATTTTTATAGCAATTATGCTTCCAGAGCCATGGCTATTTTATTCGGCAATCTGCTCAGCGTTTCTCCCGCACTCATTAAAAAGATGGCAATTTACTCAATAATCAGTCTAGTGGGACTAGCAGGGATATCCAGGCCATTATTATTTGCCAGCTTAGAACCCGAACTAGCTGAAGCAAAAGGTATCTCTTTACCCTTGATCTCGGTTTTATTTTTGATTTTGGTCTCAATTGCCATTACTGAGGCTAGCCAAGTAGTCGGGATTTTACTGGTTTTTACTTTATTGATTGGTCCAGCGGCTAGCGCCAGCTATTGCACACGCAACTTTTGGACTGGACTAGTTCTTTCCATGTTGTTGGGGCTGGTCACTGTCTGGGTGGGTTTAATTTTGACTTATTTTACCAATTGGCCGGTCTCTTTTTGGATCAGTGCTTTAAGTTTAGTGATCTATTTATTATTCCGATATCTTTCTGCTTCTGCCAGAGTATAATCGGGGGACTG
>JAFEDN010000375.1 GCA_018241585.1 Pseudomonadota bacterium
TCCGGTAATTTCCCTTCACATCCCTTCCCACAGTGATCACACCAACCCTGATAAATTCGATATTCAGTGACTTCGTATCGGGCCACGGGAATCTCAACACTTGGTGGATTTTCATCTTATCGATTAAGACTACTTCACCACCGCAATCACATTTTTCCAACGGCTTACAATCGACAATCGCGTCTCATTCTTCGGGGGGCAATACCTTCCTTTGCCATCCAGGATGCCCGGGTTTGGCCTCCGCGCGAACGACCACTTTTGGCTTTCGCTTTCTTCTTCTTTTTTCTATCTTGGGAGGGCGGTAATGAAGAGTTATTTGAATTGTTATTTAATTGTTCTCTCAGTAACTCATTTTCTTTCTTGAGTTCTTGTACTAACTTTACCAACTGGATAATGACTTCGGTCGCTTCTTCCAGCGTCTTGGGTGTTAGATTGATTGGCTTCAATGGTACTTTCATCCCTAAAATCCATGACTATTCCTTGGTTTGGCTAAGTTTATACCATCTTTCTTCCAGATTTTAAAGGCGTGAACGGTTACCATTCACCTCCCCACAATGGAATTTTTGCTCGTAACCGATGCAAATAATTAGGGGGGAGGCTGACGGTGACGCCTCCACCATCGCCTAAATAAATGAAAGACTTGCAAACTTTATTTTGGCATTCCCACCAAAATTTACTTCCATCAATAAAATAAAAAACATCTTTATACATCAGCTTCCCGGTTCGTTCGTTATAAATTTTTAAGGAATACATATCTTGGGTAGGAAAAATTTTATAACTGGCATCACATACTATTACTTTATAAACTTTATCTGGAGAAACCTCGATAACTTCACAACTTTCCTCATCTATAGGTTTAGGCAGAAAAAAAATATAAAATGAACTAATAAATATCAAGAATAAGAATATTGCAAACAAGATTAATAATTTCATATTAGGTTAATCTATATAACAAACTGTAGATTTGTCTCTTGTATCCCCTCAAACATCTGACTGGATGTAGGCTTGAACGATTGGCCATTGGAGAAAACCAGCCTATCTCCTCCTTTGCCTGATTTTTCTCGCCATTTCCTAAAGTGTTTGTTTCTAACGCAAAAATAAGTATTTTCTTTAGTGGGTTTATCTCCTGAATAGTGCACTAACGGTAAATCGTCCTGATCATCCAAGTATGCCTCCAGGCTGATATCTAAATCATGATGATTCCAATGCCCTAAGTATTGCGAGCATCCTTTATCGTCATTAAAATCGTAAGTATCCCGAGCATAGATCACAATGCGAGGGATGGTGACTAAGTAACTATTTCCATTCATAGGAGTTACCGTCACTTCAGCAATCGCTGCCGCCATCTCAAATGTGCCCAATGCAGCATATAAATCATCTGCTCCAGACAAGTACCTTGCCGTCAAATCACCTAGAGATTTACCTATTCTTATAAGTTGAAATTGCCAACGATGATGAAATAAATCTGAAATCAGCTCCCCATTCCAAGGAATGA
>JAFEDN010000376.1 GCA_018241585.1 Pseudomonadota bacterium
GTATTTGTTAATTAATAAATTTTTATTTGCGCAAATTCTGGCCCGATTGCCGTGGCGCAACTACCTTATTCCATTTCCAGTCCACCAAATAGTGGTACCATGTAAAACCTAGAGTTGGCTTTGATAAATCTATTGGATTAAACTCCTGTGCGACAAACACTTGATTTTCAAAATGTTTTTTATTATGTTCTTCACATTGCTTCCAAGTCATCAGTGGAGTACCTTTGGTTTCTTGCAATAATGTTTGTACTGCAGTGATAGACATACCAAAAACTGCAGCCGCCAAGGGATGCAATTCTCTGCTATCTTTGATATTCGGTTTTGCTCCTTTCCTGAGGAGCTCAGTGACCATATCAGAATCTCCGAGAAGGCAAGCATCAACTAGCTTATTTTGCAAATTTGGCATAAATTCGATCCCACTAGTTTTGCTATCTTTATTAATAGTGGAATCAAATTTACTCTTTTCTATAGTTGATGGAGAGGAGGATATTTTCTGCGAAATGAATTTTTTCATAACATTTGTCCTTACTATAACTTAATTAAGCTTTGCGTCACGGTTTTTAACGATACAATAATGAGGTTATGGCGTCAATGGAGCGCATCATGTGGCCTTATGTGATTATGAAAGAAGAGAATATGACTCTAATTATCTTGAGCGCCTCCAGTCCAGAGGCCAATACTGATTGGTACGTCAAGAAATTTTAGAAAAACTGCAGTTAACCGGTAACGGATTTAGAAAGCGGCGCAACCTTGCCCGTGGGCAGCACGGCATTGCATAAATTGTTTTTCAACCCTGGGGACAATTTAGTAAAGATTTAGATTTTGTGCAACGGCATACCGAATCCCAGTGACTGGCGAAGAGTCGAATAAAAATCAATTTTGTTGTTTAATTTTATAAACTTATAAATTATCCAATAATAGTACAAATACCTGGTAATTTATTTGAAGTGAAATAGAATGAAACAATCCAAGAGAAAAACACATTCAAACAGGATTGAAGTTTATTATATTTTAAGGTAAAAATGCATTATGCCAGCATACTTACAAACTATTCTGTTATTGATTTGTTCAAATACGTTTATGACTTTCGCTTGGTACGCTCACCTTAAAAATTTACATAATAAGGCGTTGTGGGTCGCCATTTTAGCAAGCTGGGGCATTGCTTTTTTTGAATATTTATTTCAAGTTCCTGGCAACCGCATCGGCTTTAATAGCGGAACATATACTTTAGCGCAGCTAAAAATAATTCAAGAGGTGATTACTTTATCAGTATTTGTGCCATTCGCTATTTTTTACATGCACCAACCGATCTCATGGAATTTTCTACTGGCCGGCATTTGCCTAATCGGTGCGGTCTATTTTATCTTTCAATAGCAGTTTTATACTCTTAATTGGATTTAACCACCGGCGTTGTTGGCGACGGTATATCTTTTTTAGCCGATTCAGCTTTTTTAAATAGCGGTTTGAGACTTGCCACCAACTGATGCGCCGTT
>JAFEDN010000377.1 GCA_018241585.1 Pseudomonadota bacterium
ACCAGTCAGGAATGGGTAAATTTTTTGCAAAAACGCAGCATTAAAGTGAGTATGATTGGCAAAGCATGGGGTTCATTTCGAAGAGGCCCGGTCTGCTTTTTATGACGAAAATGCGCTGGTTATTCACGACCCCCTGCATTCCGACGAGGAAGAAAGATTTATCCTGTTAGGACTCTGTGCAGCGGCTGACTTATTAGTAGTTTGCCACTGTTATCGAAAAGAAGAGAGCGTGATTAGAATCATATCGGCCAGAAAAGCCACTAAAAAAGAATCCCTACAATATTATGATCGGAGGTGAACTATGAAAAAAGAATATGATTTTTCAAAAGCGAAAAAAAATCCTTATATTCATCAACTCAAAAAACAACTGACGATTCGGTTAGATACGGAAACTATCGAATACTTCCAGCGTCTCTCCCAGGAAAATGGTATCCCTTATCAAACACTCATGAATTTATATTTGCGTGATTGTGCCAGAAAACACAAAAGACTGAATATGCAATGGTCTCCTGAAAAATAAAATGGGTGTGCAGGTTAAAGCTTAAAATAGACCTCTTGCATAACCTCATTGCAGTTCGAAATTATAAATTCCCGCAATCAAATTAAATCTTAAACCGAATCGCTTTCTTCGATTCCTATAACGATCGGCAATTATTTTAAATCGTTTAAGCCTGCCAATGACATTTTCATTGAGAACCCGTTCACTGGCTAATGAACGATTCTTCTTTTTATCTTCTTTGCTTAAGGGATTATTTTTCCTCTTCTTCTTGGGTAACTCGCTATTCGCATGAAGCTTCTGTATCCCTTGGTAACCGGTATCCGTTAAGGATTGAGTTTTCGTTTGAAACCGAACTTTGGATTCCTTAAAAAGCCTAAAATCATGTCGCCTTCCATTACAAAAACTTGTACAGATCACTTGTGTTGTCTTTTTATCAACCACTACCTGCGTCTTGAATGTATGCCGCTTCTTTTTCCCGGAATAGTAATATTTCTGCTTTTTTTAGGCCTTTCTACAGGCAGATTCTGTAGCGTCAACCCATACAACCCCGTATTCCATATCATTTTTTAATACGTCCTAATAAACTAAATTCTTGGCATTGAATTAACGTATCTTCAACCCAACGAATATTACGGTAACAAGCACTCTCGCTGATTCCATAACTACGTGAAATATGAAAATAAGTCCTATATTCACGCAAATATTCCAGCGTCATCAGTGATCTATCTCCATAGTTAATTTATGCGGTTTACCTCCTTGAACTCTCAATAATGTTTCTGCTTCACTGAGTATCCGTAACATCCTATCAAATGTTGGCCGTTTAATACCCATTAATCTTCGGAAATTCTCCACAGATTCTCCCTTTATTTGGTCAAATTTCATTACTTTCTCGCTAAAAAACAAGAATTTTATATGACTTTACAGGTTATGCAAGAGGTCTATTGCATCATTCTGATCGTGGCAGTCAGTATGCCAGCGCTGATTACCAACAACT
>JAFEDN010000378.1 GCA_018241585.1 Pseudomonadota bacterium
CCCAGGGATGGGTTTACGGCGGTCGGAAAACCCCAACCCGGAGGATTTTAAAGCCGGGGGGTCCAGCTCGGCAACCAACGGGATCAAGGTAATTTGCTTCAATTTACCACTAGCAGAGCTGGGATAATTTGCTTTAACATATCACAGTAACTAACAGACTCAGGGTAATTTTGAATAATCATGCAACTTGCTTAATTGTAGATTTTGAAATCCAGCAGGATGGCGCTGGCAAGGATGACAGTAGTAATCACTCTTCTAGTACAATCAACCCATGATGAATAGCCAGCAAAGTAACAGCAAGATCACTTTTCACGTTCAGTTTTTCAAAAATTCTGCTTCGATAGCTATGTACGGTTTTATGACTAATTTTAAGTTTTTCAGCCATTTCTTTGACTGACATCCCCCGCACTACCATCATCAACACTTCCATTTCACGATCTGAAATATTAGTAAAGACCTGATCTTTCTTATAATCTGTTTTAGCTAAAGCCAAACGCTTTGCTAATTGTGGACTAATGACCCTTTGCCCCGCAGAAATAGACTTAATCGCTTGAATCAACTCTTCTTGTTTGGCTTCTTTGGTAATATAGCCATGGGCGCCCGCTTCCAATAATCGAAATAAGAATAAATCATTAATAACCGATGAAACAATTAAAATTTTAATATCCGGGTTATAACGAAGAATCTTTTGAGTTACTTCCAATCCAGTCTGATCAGGAAGCTTTAAATCTAGAATCACAAAATCCGGATTTAACTTCTGGACCAGCTCAATACCTTCTCGAGCAGTACCAGCGTCACCAATAACAGAAACTCCTTTGACCTCTTGCAACATTTCCCGTAACGCAGAACGAACCAGTACATGGTCATCAATCAATACAGTTTTAATCAAAGTGTTTCTCCTCTTTCTCTCTATCCCCCATGCTCGAATTTTGCCATAACGTACAAAATGGGTCAAATTATTAACTATTGGCAGCCCATTTGATTGAAAAAATCCAAGGCGTAACGGAAACCTTGCTCAGCAGCAAACCGGTTATAAGCCCGGCCCATTTTTCGTTCGCGCTCCGGGTCTACTTTGCCAGCACGAGGCTCACTGAAAGAGTGTTTAGCATGCCCGAAATTTGTAAAGACCCAATCAGGTCCTTCAGCTTGTTCCATTTCATCTGCGAATTTTTTTAAGGCGTCAGGAGGAGATTGCGGGTCTTGGTAACCGTGCAAGATTAATAGCTTACTCTTAATGGAATGGGTAGGTAATTCCGATTTTTCTAAAACACCATGCATCGTCACTGCGGCTGCAAGGTCTTCCCCACTGCGCGCCAGCTCCATAACACACATGCCTCCGAAACAAAAACCAATCGCTCCTATTTTTGACTTATCAACTAAGGGATGTTTTCGTAAATGATCAAAGGCTAATAATGCTCTTTTTCTAACTAAAGCTCTGTTCTTTAAAAAAGGGGTGACTAGTTCCATGCATCCA
>JAFEDN010000379.1 GCA_018241585.1 Pseudomonadota bacterium
CTTGATTAAAAATACTATTTTAAATTTAAATGAAATTTCGATCCGAAGTCGAGAAGCGCTTGGCTTCTGGCCACGATTGGCGGGATTTTTCTTTCATCCATTAGCAAAGTGACTAAAATGCCAATTGCTTTAAGGTAGTGCGACGTTCACGGCTAGCTAAAGGCTGGTTATTAATTTTTTTCTCAGATGTTCTGGCATTTTCATCAGCAGGTTTTTCGTTAACAAAATTTTTCAGGACTATTTCACGCAGTGATTGGGGTAGGGTTAGGTCTTTTTTTATTGCTTCTGTAACAACTGCTAGCGGATGCAAACCTTTTGCTGGATTAAGCGAATATTTTTCCTTCCAGGAAATAGATTTCAGAGATTACAAGTTTTATGTACCTCTCTAAATCCTAGCGGAATCTCTGTCTCACCTATTCCTAATGGCCGACATGAAATCGGGTCAATGCCATGCAGTAACAACGCGGCGTCTTCCAAACTCCAATAATCGGCTTTAGCCCACCATATGTAATCTGGCTCTGTACTATTTGCCATAATCTTCCCTTTAAGTTATTGCACTTCGATTGCATAATGCATCACGGTCCGCTCTTTAGTTTTTTTAATTCTGATATATTCTAGTATAACTCGAATTTTAACATTTTTTATAAACTTCCGCATTGACTGGGTTTATTTAGAAGTAAGCAAACTGTGACCTTTTGCGGTAATTTTATATTGCTGGTTTCGGCTTCTCGGCTTTTCTGGAATGGTGTAGGCGATAGCGCCAATTTCTTGAAGATGTTTTAAGGATTTTTTCAGATGTCCGCCTAGAGATTTATGCCCCAATAGAGCTATAATTTCTTTATTCCCAACTGCCCGTTTTTGACAAATATGTAAGATTTTAAGCTCGGTTTCTGATAGCTTAACTTGGGCCTGATCGTAGGCCTCATCTTGGGCCTTAACATAGGCCTTAACTTGTTGTTGTTCTGTGACCTCGGCCGTCAGCATTTCCGGGTGGATGGGGAATTCAATTAAAAAATAAGTACGATCTTCATTCGTTTCAATGCGGGGAGGCGGTGAGCCATTAGCTGCCAATGCTCGATGTATTTTCGGCATCCCGGTACTTCGCCCTTCAGTAAATTTGAGTTCTTTGAGTAACTCGCCGATTCGGCGGTTACGATAACGACGGGTCACCATGCGCTCACGCTTCAGTGCATCAGCACTGATAGAGAGGTCTGGACCGGGAAAGTTGAGTATTTCAATTTTATCCAGGTTGATGCGTACCTCGATGGGTTCTCTAATTTCATAACTACGGTGATAAACTGCGTTAACCAATGCTTCTTCAATGGCAATGTAGGGGTAATTAAAAAAGCGCCGGGCTTCTGCTTGATCGGGCAATTTAATGATTTTTTCAGTGATGAAATTATTGCGGATATACCGCAAGGCACTGCGTAATTGATGATCGAGCGGACCTTTAAAAATTTCTTCCTGAATT
>JAFEDN010000037.1 GCA_018241585.1 Pseudomonadota bacterium
ATTTAAACTCTTGACATCTCTATGAACATATCCGTTGGTGTGCATATATACCAACCCATTAATGATGCCCAAGGCAATTTTAATGATTTTCTTCTCAGGCCAAACACCATCCCTTTTCTTATCTTTTAACTGCTCATAAAGTGAATTACCTGGCATATATTCCATCAAAATGAAAAAGACTTTTTTTTCCCAGTTTAAGCAGGCATTATATATTTTAACAATATGTTTACAATCCATTTTAGACATAATTTGTGCTTCTTGGTCGGCATATTCTTTTTTGTCTTTTGACTCACCGAAATCAATTTTTTTAACTGCTATATCCATATTGTTATTAGTATTGAGATATTTTCCCATAAAAACCATACCGGAACTGCCTTTTCCTAACTGTTTATGCATAGTAAATTTAACAGTTTTTAACGACGGTCTTTTTGACTCATAATCTATAATTTCCGCCTCTATGACCGCATTATTTACACTTTCTGCCTCTAAACCCCTATTATTTTTAATATTTTTCTCAGCACCTTTACTACTTAATAGCTCGCATATGGTTTCATTATTATTCCATGATCCAAGAAACAAAGGTGTTGACCCTTCGATATTTCTTTGATTAACATTTGCTCCATTGTCAATAAGAAACTCAGTTAATGCTTTATCATTATATTCAACAGCCATAAACAAAAGCGTGAACCCATTCTCTTCAGGCCAGTTAATGACAATTCTAGCAGCAATAGGGTTTTGCTGAAAAATTCTTTTTACCTTTTCACATCTATTATTATATTTTTCATCAGAATCGGTAACTGCAGCCCAAAGATTTTGCCATAAATGATAACATTTCGCACGTAGGCAACAGTATTGAATAAACAAAGTGCACAAATGACCCAATGGATACACATAACTGAGGTCCAATTTTGGTCTAGTCCGTTTTGACATTATTTTAATCCATATGGCTTTAAATTTGATAAAAATTGCTTGGCAACGTTAAGGCATTGTTTAGTTTTAGAAAAAAAGGTTATTCTGCATTGACTCATTGCGCCAATTTTCAGCCCTGATTCTTTAGAATCAATACTAGATTTACTATACAAAAACCTTAAACCGGTATCAAGAAAAAAATTAGTGAATCCTTTGGCGACTAAAAATCCTAAATTTAGAAAACACTGCCCAATAACGCCTGCCAATAAATTCTTGGCAACACATAAATCTATTATATAAAATGTCGGATTTAGAATTGGGAATTTATATTTAATTATGCTTGCATCGAGCCACTCTAGCGCGTAAAAAACAGTTGATTTAAATAATATTAAATAATAATCTTGTTCTTGAAATATTAATAATGGTAAAAGTATTTTTATTAATCTTCTAGCAAGTTGGGTTTTAATTGTATCATCACTGATTCTTAACAGAACCGTCCTATCGATCAATGTTATTAATATTCCTGAAGACACTCCAACTACAGTGGATGTCGTTATGACGGTATGGTAATCAGTCGCTATCTCTTTATTGACAGGTTCAGCGGGTGAATTATTCTTTCGAGAAGAAATGGAATTTTGAAGATCACCATCAATAACAGAATTTTTTGGCATTAACGAATCAACACAGTCTAGATTTAGATAAGGCTTTACCTCATCGGCGAGGTTTCGTATTTCAGATTGACTATGTTGGGTTAAGTTAACTAATGGTACTTGTTCCGGATCGCACCAGTACTCAGTTTGTTTGAATATGCATAGCATATTAGTCAATTCAGTAAATTCACTCTTTTTAATCAGGTCATCTATTTTGTTAAATAATGAATCTCTGAAAATTTTTTGCTGAAAAATATGATTTTCTTTCAAAGATCTTAAAACGAAAACGAAATCCTCGTTAAGGTTATCGCAAGAAGGACTGCCACCCTTGAGTACGTTATTAAGAACTGTATCAGTATAGTTTTGTATTTTTGATATAAATTCATGATTTGCACCTAATACATTTAGCAATTCATTAGCAATGCCAATTGCATAGGGTGCGTTACAACCATTAATTGACAAAACATTTTTTGTATAAAATGGATTTAATAGATCGGTTATGTTGGGTCTTGGTTCATTAATACTTTTTACAGCCAGTGTAGCTGCGATGGACGATATTTTTAAAGCATACTTATTGTATTCCTTTCTCCCGCTATTTCTCTCGGCGCAATCCTTTATTAAATTATCAAATGATTCTAAAAATTCGGATAATTCCTTACCGGTATAAGCGGCTGATCGCAACATTGTTTCAAAAGATTTATCTGAGATACTATTCAATTTTAGTTCGCTAACGCTGAGGTTGATTTCGCCGGTACTTTTAAGGTGATTAACAGTGGGCGCGAATACACTTAACAATGTTCGTTTAAAGCTGAACTGCTTTTCTAAATCATCTGTGATTATGTTCTCCCAATATTTACATAAATTATTAAAAACTATTTCTTCCTGTAAAAGCATTTTAAAAACCGGCTCATCACGTAATTTGCATTCATAAATAGCTGATAATCTAGCATTTTCCGGTGAAGTACAACCTAAAAAAATTCTAGTATTGTTCATTGCTGGATTTGATGGTGCATCAATTAGTGGATTTTGAGTGGGTGTTGGATTTAGAGGCACAATAGTAACCTGTGGCGCGGGCTTTTCATTGGGCTGATTAAAATAACATAAAATCTCTTGTTTAAAAAACTTGATTGGCAGGGTGATCAGTTCTGGATTGCTGGGTTCTATTAAGTTATTTTCAAGCTCTGGAATCGTTACATCGGTTCTTTTAAGTTCTTTTGATTTCTTTATTAGATGTTCTTGATATGAGCCAATTATAGGGGGGGAACCCGCTTCGACAATAATAAAATTATTCTGCACAGAATTGGATATCATTGCTTGCTCAGGAACAGGCGTTTCTGGTTGTTTTAAATCATTCACAGAAAGACTCTCGGATACACCAGATGCAGTCTCGGCCGGAGTCGAGTTCGGCGGTTTTTTGACCCAATGCTTGGCCTGCGCTAGCGGTTTGTTTTGCTGGCTCTTAGCTCTCCATATTAATCTTGGCATTTTTTGCTCCTTTATATCGCTCGACAAAACTGGACCGCCCTGTAAAACTTCGGGATTGGTTTCCCTGGAATGGGTTATCTTCAGCTTTTTGCTTGATCTAGTATCATCATTTGAATCTTTTCTTTTTCGGTTCATTGCTTTTTAATGATAATTTTTAAAAGCCCAAAAATTTTCTGCTGATATCACTTAAATATGATGAAGCAGCAGATAATTGTCGAACGGCAAATAATCCAATGGAAGAAATGTTCCCATAACTTTTTGGTTGGGCTGGTTCATGTAAAAGGGCTTCCTTGTTATCGGATGCAGTGGCCAATAACTGATATTGTTTACCAAGCAAACATTTTCCAATACAATTTGCCAAAAATTGGCCTAAATAATATCCAGCTTGACCAGATACCCACAGCGCCAACCCCTGTATTAAATTCGATTCTGATCTCCACCATAAGGTTATCCCCAGCCCTAGCGCGGTATTAACACAGCGGGCAACAAGGTTAGAATATCTTACTAGTTTTGAGTTAGCAATTAATTGAGCACCAATCAATGGCATAAATATAATCCAAAAATTATCCCTATCTATATACAAGGATGATAATAGTAAACCACTGTTACTCAACAAACGCACATAATTAGCTGGGTAAGTTTGATGAGTTATTTTCAGAGATAGGGTTTCCGCAAAAGTTGGGATAAATCCATACGCGGTACTCAATAACAAATTGCCAATAATAGCATCAAAATTTATTATCGAGTCGTGTGCCAAAGGTTCTCGGCTCTTGGAAACCCGAGCGCCATCTAATTGACAATGCGGCAAGGGTTGAGTAACTGCCTGCGATCCAAAATCAAACGTTCCAGGGAAGGCTATCAGTGGATTACCTTGCTCACTTATCCCATACTCAACAAAGTTATACTCATTTTGATTATAATAACAAGGTTTTTCTTTTGAAAGTGCAATTTGTTGATAGTGTTTAATTACCGATGCTTTTGCTATTGTTTCTTTAAATAGGTTCCGGTATAAATTAACCAATGTGGCTATAAGTTGCCAGGTAAAGGAAAATAAATATGGAACCGAAGCTTTATGAGCCGAGTTTGTTTGCAGATTAAAAATTCCGGGCGGAAAAATAATTGCTTTCAAAAACTGATGATAGTTAATCCCAGCTAACTTCGTTTCAGTATAACTCAAATACGCATTTAATCTCCAAGTAAACCGATTTTCAAAATAAGGTAAAAGCCCTTGATTGAATACGGATTTGATGGTTTCGTTATTTATGGAACTAATCAAAAGCTTGAAGTAGAGCCTGAATTGATTTTTATCTTTGTTAAAATAATCTTCAAACATTCGATCCAAATATCCCTCGAAACCGCTGCTATCGATAACAGCCGAAGTCAGTAAATATAAATATGAATTTTTCACATAACACATCAATTGAGAATTATTGTAATGAAAATTATCATGATGTAGATCGATAATTCTCATTCTGGAGGATATATACAGGTTTTTGTTTATAATTCTTGCAGAAAAGTAATGATTATAAAGCTCAAATACTCTCCAAAACTGTGGGGAATTTGGACAGCCGTAGGCTAACTGAGGAATAATATTAGAAATAAGTTCATTATTGTATTTATTTAAGCTACTACTTGTTATATTACTATTTAAACCAAAGCATCTGATTACGTTTAGCAATAAATAATAATACTCATGTTCTAATTTTTGAGGTTGAATGACATAATATTTCATTAAGGTATAATTAGATATAACTTTAGCAAGATATTTATAATTTTCGTCAAAATATAAAATGTAACCTATCACAATATCAATGGCATTCGGTACTTGAAGGCAACTAAATAGATCAAATTTTTCCAATAAAAATGAATACCAGATCAATTGAGTACTTGGATGAACTCTTTGACCACAAGCATTAATATTTTGACTATTATGAGCAATACTGTTACGAATTTTAATTGCCAAAGTATCATAACTTAACACGTTCTGCCAAACTTGACATGATAATGAAATATTACATTGAGGAATAGTTGGTAAAATCGAATTGACTAAACCACTAATTAATTCTAAAATAATTTTATAAGGCAATTGCAAATATCGATCCTGATCAAAACAATTTTGCTTATATTCTAAAAAATTAATTAAATTTTCGACTATCACTGCAACATCACCACATGATCCTTTGAATTGCGCTAATAAACTCTTTACTGGGGAACTTTCACGCCATTGTTCACTAATCTTAACCAGAAATGCTAATAGAATCTCTAAGTCTGGTTGTTTTATATTTATGCTTTTAATAAAGCATGTAGTAATGATATCCTTGATGTCATTTCTGACAGATAGCTCTTCTATTGCTGCGCTTACCCAAGTGTATACCGGACAAGTCAATTTAGCCGGTGAAGCAGAGTAATAATAGAAATTATTAAAATTTCGCAAAATCAAAAATTCAACAGCGAGTAACAGCGCTGACAATTCTTGATCCTGCAAATCTCTTCTGGTGGTGTTAGACGAACTACGTATGATGTTTTCTAATGTACCATTACTCGTAAAAGAATTGTAATATGCTCGATCGGCAGTATCTGTGGGCCATTTTTGGATAATGCTGGTTAATAATTCTTTCTTTTTAACGTTTTTTTGATCAGGACTCCACACCAAATTCCCTAAACGAATTAACAACTGATGGTCAAAGATAATGCCAATTTTACTGAGAAAATCTCGGTTAACCAGTAATATAGCTGTATTGATATTTTCACTTTGTAATAAAAAACATTCCAGATAATTGAGACCACTGTAACAGGTATGAATTCCTGCTTTTTGAAATTCTTGATTAATTGTGGCGCCGCTAGATGTTGAATTATGCGCCTTTAGAATGTAAATGGCTTCAAGCTCATTTATTGGATATTGATCCCATTTAATTTCGCCTCGTTCTTTACGTTTGGCAATATAATTATTGCCATTTTTATAGATATAAATAGCTTTAAAAGCTTTATATCTTATATCATCTACTTTTACTCGAGGTGTTTGAAAAATAATCGGATACTCTCGACCCTGATCAGATGCTGACAAATAATCCAATATTTCTTGATCATTTCGAGCTAATTCAGACTCGTTTGTTTTTGAAAAACAACTTTGCTCGTCTTTTAAGTAGAAATCATCAAGTTTCTTTTCATCAGTTTCATTACAATAATTTCCATGGTATTGATATAAATCATCTGGAACAAATTTTTCCAAAAGCACGCTGCTCCAAGTATTGTACTCAGATGATTGATCGAATGCCTCGACTTGCGATCTAATAAAAGATGGATCAATATATTGATATGTTTTCAGTAGTGAAATGGTATTTCGAATCTTACTTCTTAAAGAACTAGGTTCAATACCCGCTATTTTGTCAGCGATATTATTTTTTGAAATTTTAGCTATGCATCCAAAAAAACTTAAGGCATTTACCGCTGATGCACGTAAAGATTCATCATCATGAGTGATTAAATTAAATAGCTCATTTTGAATAATCTCATCATAATATCCAATACTGATTATTAAACGGATAAGATTCTTTTTATGATCGATACTTAAATTTTCATTATTTAAGATATTCACGAAACCAATTTCTTTGACAATTAATCGGTACACATTTAGACTCTGGCTTAACGAATAAACTATAATTTTTGTCGATGGTCTATTCAAATCGTTTAATTGTATAATACGGGTTACTTCTTCATATGTGATATTTTTTATTTTTTTATAAAACTCTAAAATAGGTAAAAAGTTAACAGTTGGGTCCAATTGATTATTATGATCAATGAGTTCATTAAGAGCTCCGATCGCAATCCCGGAATAAACGTATTGATCAAAAAGATATTCCCCATTTTCTTTGAAGAAAATATTTATTAGTTTTTCAATTTTAAATCTACTATCATGTTTTATCACATGAATGGCGAAGAATGCTGAGAGCTGATGAAAATACTCCGAGTATTTTTGTTCGCTGATAACTAAATTTTGATTGCTTGCTAAATTAGTTTGCAATGACCTCATGTAAATTTTAAAAGCTCGCATATATTCTGGAAGTCTAGTGTTACTGCAAAATTTATCCGGCTGATCGGTTATTAAGCAGTCCGCTAAATACCATATATTAAAAAACAACGATAATTCTTTTTCATTAAAGCGGTATTGGCATGAGTTATCTTCAATTTTGCCTATTTTTGAATGTGAAATAATATTTAAATCTAGTATATCCATATTAAAATCTCTTGCCTTAATAGGATACGCTTCATTATTTCTTATTAATTTCAGATAGTCCGTAATATAAATATTATTATTTTTTTTTTGTTCTTGCAGGTAATCTTTTATATAACCAAAGAATACCCTTGTCGGAATTGGTCTATTTTCATATGAGTGGACAAAGAAATAAGCATATTTCTTTAAAAACTCAAATAAAATATAGCCTTGTTCCAAATGTTCATAAAATGGTGAGCCAGGCAGCAAGCTGATTTCCCGTTTTTCTAAAAATCTTTTAAAAATCAGCGATAAATAAGGTTTGAAAATTTTATATTTAGTGGGATTAGATTCATTGCTTAATATTAACCAAGCGCCACATATTAATTGTAAACTAAGAGGATTGCTGACCAGTTCATGAAAACTTTTAATATTATTTTTAATATAGATTTGGAAATTCTTTTTATCTTCCGGCTTTTTTTCAAATAGTTTATTAACATATTGATTGCGCATTCTTTCACTGGTCAAGGGTAACATTGTGTAAGTATTTACTTTTCTATTGCTTAAACTATAATGTTCTCTTAAATACTCGACACCATATTTTCTAGTAGTGATCCATACATTTTTAGCATTAAGTATTTTGGCAACGATTTTACTTTTAAATATCAGGTTAGCGATAAATTCATCATAGCCATCAAAAATATATAATATTTCAGATTCGAATTCTTCTAAAAAATGATCGAGGTCTAATTGATGTTTATATATTATTTTAACCGCCTGACTATTTTTTAAAATCAAGTTAAGTAATTTACCTAACGATAATTGTTTATCTAGTGCTTGATCAACTACACCATTTTTTTTAATTTCCTCGAAAATAAAACTAGATGAAAAATAAATAACTATTTTATATTGACGGTGTAATTTTTTATTATTTGCCCATAAAAATAAATTGTTCAAACACCAAGTGGTTTTGCCATAACCAAATTCAGCGGTAACGATCGAGACATGATTTTTTGTTTTATTTACATTATGTAAAGCGCACTGAGCATCCGTTCCTAATCCTGAATCGCCTTCGAGACTACTTGGGATGTAATCTTGCATGTCTAAAAATGAAGGGCCGAATATTTTCTGAATAAATAATGGTATTTTTGAATATTTTTTATTATATTGATTTTTTAACTCATCTTGTATGACTTCAAGTATCATCGTTTTGTTCATTGGCTCTGGTGTTGACGATGGCTGGAGAGACGGGATCGGTTTAGGGGTTGGAGTTGGGGTGGGAGACGGAGTTGGTTTAGGCGTTGGAGCGGGGGTAGAGGACTGGGTCGGTTTAGGCGTTGGCGACGGTGTTGGGATGGGAGATGGAATTGGTTTAGTTGTTGGCGACGATGTTGGAGATGGAGTGCGAGACGGAGTTGGTTTAGGGGTTGGTAATGGTGTCGGAGCGGGAGACGGAGTCGGTTCGGGTGTCGGAGACGGAGCTGTTTTAAGTTTTATGGAAGAATAAACAGCAGCCAACGCTGAGATGAATACAAAGCCGCTGGTCAGATGATTCCGCAGTCTCCGCTTACGCCTACTTTGTTGATTCCTCCTCTGAACCGCCGCATACAACGGATCATTTTGGTCATCTTGACGGCTCATCATTATTCCTTAAAATTTTTTTTGCATAAAGGCAAAAGAGTAACCGATATAAATATCAAATCCTAGTGATTTTGATTTGAAAAACAGGACTGCCTGATTAAAACTAGCTATCTCTTCCAAATGCTCACAGTCCATTGCGCTACTTTTCGGCCAATTTTTCGTCAAAAGCTGAAGCAAATGGACGTTTTACCTGGGTTTAATTCTAAATGAAAGAACCCCAATAATTTGAAAAATGGCCCAATTGCTTTGTATGAAATAACCAATTCGAGTTTGATTTTTTACGATAAAATTGGTACAGTAGCAAGATGACAACCGATTATCTTGATTTTGAACGTCCAATTGCCGACTTAGAGCAAAAAATCGAGGCCTTGCGCCGTATTGCCAACGAACAAAATATTAATCTCAATGATGAAATCACTAAGCTGGGAGGCAAAAGCCAAGCGTTAATTGAAGAAATTTTCTCTTCTCTCAGCGCTCAGCAGGTCGTACAACTCGCCCGACATCCATTGCGGCCTTATACTTTGGATTATATTGAACGAATTTTTACCGATTTTGATGAGCTACATGGTGACCGTCATTACAGTAGTGCTCCGGAAATCGTAGGTGGAATTGGCCGTCTTGAAGGTGACCCGGTGATGATTATCGGCCATCAGAAAGGCCGCACCACCAAAGAGAAGCTTGCTCGTAATTTTGGCATGCCTTCTCCAGAAAGTTTTCGTAAAGCCAAACGTTTGATGGAGTTGGCTGAACGTTTTCACATCCCGGTACTCACCTTTATTGACACAACAGGGGCATATCCTGGAGTCGCCGCAGAAGAGCATAATCAAAGTGAAGCAATTGCTCGCAATTTAGCAGTTATGTCGGTATTAAAAACACCGATTGTCTGCACGGTCATTGGCGAAGGCTGTTCAGGAGGCGCTTTGGCTATCGGTGTTGGGGACGTCACTTTGATGTTGCAATATAGTTATTACTCAGTTATTTCTCCTGAAGGCTGTGCCTCGATCTTGTGGAAAAGTGCGTCCAAAGCCGCTGAAGCCGCCCAGGCTCTTAATTTGACGGCGGACCGGTTAAAGTCTCTGGGATTGATTAATGAAGTCATTGAGGAACCCGTTGGCGGCGCTCACCGTGATCCCGATGCCATGGCTGCCCGCATTAAAAAAAGATTGATTCATCATTTATCTGAATTGAAAAAGAAACCCATCAATATTTTGCTGGAAGAGCGATACCAAACCCTCCTGGAAATTGGAGCTTAATTTTTGTTTTCTTATCCTGATAGGGGATCGCAAGAGGGCGGAGAGCGGAGCGACTTGCCCCTTGCTTCCTGCATTCAAGCTTTGCTTGAATGCAGGATCATAATCAGGAAGCCGCTTCCGCATGCGGAAGTGGCTGGATCGCAAGGGAAAGCTTTGTTGCTAGCCTACAGTGGTGGTTTGGATTCTCATGTATTGTTGCATAGTCTTTGGCAATTGCGGGAATTATATCCATCACTGTCGATCAAAGCGGTCCATGTTCATCATGGGCTGAGTGCTAATGCTGATTTTTGGCTAGCGCATTGCAGCCGCATTTGTAACCAGTTACAAATTGATTTTGTAGCAAAGCGGGTAAATTCTAAACCCAAACCAGGAGAAAGCATTGAAGCTTGGGCCAGAAAGGCGCGTTATAATATTTTAGAGTCGCTGTTATCGAAAAATGATATTTTATTAACAGCCCACACCCAAAACGACCAAGCGGAAACCTTACTGTTACAATTATTACGAGGCGCAGGGCCCAAAGGGCTGGCAAGTATGGCTTATCAGCAAAGTTTTGGAAACGGTCATCATTTTCGGCCATTTTTAAATCTAACTAGGCAAGAACTTAAAAAATATGCTTTGCATTATCAATTAAGTTGGATAGAAGATGACAGTAATACCGATCTTCGATTTGATAGAAATTTTTTGCGGCATCAAATTTTGCCGCTACTGCAACAGCGATGGCCGGCGGCCGTTGAAAATATTGCAAGAAGCGCCGGCCATTGTGCAGAAGCGGCCTCTTTATTGAATGAATTAGCGCAGATCGATTTAGAGAATAATCAACCGCAAGATCAGTTAGATTTAGCCATTTTGAGGAAGCTGAAGCCTACACGTCAACGGAATCTATTACGTTATTGGTTTGATTTGCGCAAATGCGGTCAACCTAATAGTGCAAAATTATACCGTATTCAAGAGGAAATGATCTGCGGCCGGGTAGATAGTCAACCCCAAATCAGTTGGGGTCAGTGGATTCTTCGGCGTTTTAAGGATAGATTACGCTTAATACAAGCGACTGCCTTAAACGAATTGCCGATTATCCCTTGGGATTTGAGCACCCCTTTGCTGCTACCCGGTAATTTAGGTCAATTAGTGGCTTGCAAAAATCAAAAAGGGGGCTTATCCACACATCTTGACCCTCAAAAAATATCGATTCGCTTTCGTCGAGGTGGGGAGCGTTGCCAGCTAACATATAAAAATCACGCTGCTCTCAAAAAATTATTCCAACAATGGCAAACGCCACAATGGGAAAGAGGGCAAATACCGCTATTATATTACAATGAGGATTTAGCTGCGGTGATCGGCTATTGTGTCTGTGCTCCTTTTGCTGCCAATAAGGAAGAGTTAGGATGGACAATTCAACAATTGAAATGAGTCATTTATGAAATTAATTGGAAAATTGCAAGTCATTGTTACTGTGTGGTTATTGCTTTTCAATTGCAGCATGAGTTTTGCAGCAGAAAATAGCTATCAGCGTCTTATTATTTTTGGAGATGATTATTCTGATACGGGTAATACTTATCAATTAACTCACCATGTCATACCCAACCCTGCGCGTTACTATCAAGGACGTTTTTCAGATGGTCCGGCCTGGGATAATTATTTCGCTAAAATGATCGGTATTGAGTCGGAAGATCAAGACCAGTTTCTAAATTTCGCTTTTGGAGATTCAGAAATCTTTCGTCCAGTTAGTAAAATTGTTCATGATAAAGAGAGTAAACGTTATTTAGTCCCTAATCTTGCCATGCAAATCGATCGTTTTACCAAAAAGTATCATCGTTTTAACAGTCATGATCTAGCCATTATTTATATAGGGTCCAACGATTTTATTCCTTTCGTTAGATTGAAAACCGATGCTTTTTTTAAAGACCTGGCTAACCAGGAAGCAGCGCAGGTGAATCGTATCATTAAATTAGGCGCTCGCAATATTATCATTTTTAATGTGGGTGATTTAACTCATACTCCCTATGCTTATAAAATAAAGAAAAAAACTTTCTTACCCTTAGTTAATCAATACACTGATAATTTAAGACAAATGATCAAAGGGTTCAATCAGCAACTTGCAGAGGATTTAAAAAATAAACCGGTTGTAAAAATTTATGATTTGTATCAGTTTGAAGACAATATTTTTTCTGCTATTGATAAAGGCGGTTATGCTTATCGATTTGAAAATAAAAATTATATGTTAAAAGCAAGCAAACCTTGTTACCAAAATTATGAAGGTGATTATCAAAAAATTGTTGGTCCTGTTTGTGATAAGCCGCAAGAATTTTTTTATTACGATGATCTGCACACTACACATTTCGTAAATTATCTATTGGCCAAAGATGTTTATCGGTGGTCAAACCGGAAAACTTAAGTGAATGCTTTAAGATTTGACCCCCAGTAATTTCACCTAGATTTTAAAATGAGTAATGTCATTGGTATCTGACTGATAATCTTTATCGTCTTCCTCAACTTTACATGTTTGTGGTCCTCTGGTCTTTGGCTTTAACGATTCACTAGCACATTTTTGAAAGAAATTATAAGTTCGATTGCCGACCTGAAGAGGGTTATTAAAAGCGGCAACACTAGCTGATTTAAAAGTGGAAGTATTAGCACAGCTAGCATACAAATAAGAAATAAATCGTACCAAGCGATCAGCATGGCTTGTTTCAATTATTTTACAGATCTCTTTGGCAAATTCTTTCTTGGTAGAGGAATTATCTTGAACTCTACTCATTTTATCGACGCATGCTTTATCAAAGGTGTCAATTTTTTCTTTGATTTCTTTGAATTGCTCAATAATCTCTCGGTCTTGGATTTTTATCTCACCTGCGTATTTATCATCAAAAATATCGAAAGCATAACCAAATGATTGTTTAAAGGCATAAACAACATTATCTTGAATATCCCCCATTGGTATACGGTTTATAAAATTCATAATCGCTTGTTGCCGTTTTGGTTCTTTTGAATAAACTATAGTAGTCGGATTTTTCATATCACACCTCTTTTATAATTAAGTTATTAATACTGATATCTTAATTAATTTGAAAAGTTTATGATTGCTAAATGAACGCCGATATTTATTTTTTTAGATTTATATGCTATTATTTTTCTTATTTTTAGCATTAAATTTCAAAATTTATGGATAGAATAGATAAAAAAATATTGGCTCTCCTGCAATGTGATAGTAAGATCAGCAATCAAGAATTGGCTGATAAAGTTTCACTTTCACCTTCACCCTGTTTACGTAGAGTGAAACAATTAGAAGAAGCTGGTTATATCGAAAAATATGTGGCCCTGTTAAACCGCGATAAGCTGGGGTTACAGCTAACTGTATTAGTTTTAGTAGGATTGAGTACCCATGATGCCAAAAAAATGGCTGGGTTTGAACAAATAATCAATGCTTCCTCGGAAGTTGTGCAATGCTACTTGATTACAGGGCATACAGCTGACTATTTACTTAAGGTGGTCGTTTCTGATTTAAATCAATATCAACATTTTTTATTAAATAAATTGACCAAAATAGATGGTGTCCATCATGTTCATTCTAGTTTTGTTCTACAAACAATTGTCGATAAAACAGAACTGCCGCTAAATTATATTAAATGATCGGATTGTTCATTTAATATTGTTTTAATAAAATAACATTATCTTAATAGTTTGGTAGTACACTAGAGACAAATATGAAAGGGAGCTTGATCGTTGGGCGTGACCAAACCCGATTTACCGATGTTATTTCATCTATAATCGAATTACTTAATCAGAATAAAAAAGCTGCTCCAGTTTCAGTGTTGTGTCCTCATTTCCACAAAATCAAAGGCTTTTGTTTTGGTTTGGCAATGATGTACATTGCATCAGAAACTTTTAATAGTGAATCTCAATTTAGAGAGCAGATGATTATGGGTATGGTTAGCTGTATGTCTGATGACTCACTAATCGACCTTTACGAAAATAAGAATTTAACAGCAGATCAGGTTATCTTTACTGCAGAAAATATCACTGTAGAAGAAATCATTTCAGTTTTTAATAAAATTTGTTTGTTTCAGAATATCTATGAATATAAAGTCTTTTCCCAAAGGCAATATGATAAAATTATCCATCATCGGATGATTCGCTGTAGATTTTGTAAAAATAAGCATTTACCACTGGAAAAGCGCTTATCGCACCTGCTTCCTGCAGTGGGATTGTATCATCTTATTATCACCGACGTTAGAGGGAATCATACCATCGTAATCAGGATCAATGAAAATCAAACCAATATTTTTTACTTTGATGCCAATAAAAGTGTTAACTCTGGCTTCGGTCCGTTAGATACTATTCAGTCTTTAGCTAAAGACCTGGAACGATATGGTGATGCAAAATTTATCTATGCTTATCATTTAAGGAAGATAGATGATTTTGATAAAAAGCTAGAAGCAATTCATAAGAAGTTATTAATAAACAAAGAGTCTAAAAATAAAAGTATTATCACATCGATAGAAAAATATTATAACAATAGTATATCGCAAATCCCGCTAGTGTTCGCGCTGATACGCGCTAATATTATTGTAACTGATCAAAAAAATGATGATTATAATTTTTTTTCAAGCTTTTTACGTCAATA
>JAFEDN010000380.1 GCA_018241585.1 Pseudomonadota bacterium
TTAATTGCACGGTACTGGTTTTTCGCCTGCTCAGAGAGCTGCTGCAGGTTACAGCCTTGAATGACAAAGTAACAATAGGGAATGTAGCCCTGAAATGTTAAAAAAGGCTAGAGAAGCTGGAGTTTCAGCTCAAGCCCTAAAGGACAAAGGTTGTAGCGTGGCTGCTTTGAAAGCAGCAGGTTACACAGCAGCAGAGTTACGCGCTGCAGGTTTCAGTGCTAAGGATTTAAAAGATGCTGGTTTTACTGCTAAAGAATTAAAAGATGCCGGTTTTACTGCTAAAGATTTAAAAGACGCCGGTTTTGGTGCGGCCGAATTAAAAGATGCCGGTTTTTCTGCGGCTGATCTGAAAGATGCTGGGTTCAGCGCCAAAGACCTAAAGGATGCCGGTTTTAGCGCCAAAGATTTAAAAGATGCCGGATTTAGTGCTGCAGATTTAAAAGACGCGGGTTTCAGTGCCGGTCAATTAAAAGACGCCGGATTTGACGCCGCAGCCCTACGTGCCGCCGGCTTCAGCAACGATGCTTTACGTGCAGCAGGGTTCAGTGCCGAGCAACTAAAAGATGCAGGCGCTGCTGCCGAAGAATTGGCATTAGCCGGTTATACCAAAGGTGATTTAATGCGAGCCGGCTTTACCCCGACTGAAGCGGGTTACGTAACTCCTGCTAGGGCTCCGGTTGTTGCGGTCAATCCGCAGGCTCCTGCCAGCGCAACCATGCCAAAGATTACCAGTAATTCGCCCAGTGACCAATTAGCTGAATTGGAACGCCGTCAACAGTTGAAGATGTCCATGCAACAACGTCAAGACATGGTCTTACAGCAGCAAGGAGCCATGGCCATGCAAGCGCAGAAATTGATGGTCGGTTGGAGTAATTACAATAATCAAGTTGGACAAGATGCGCTACCGGAAACCAATCCTGCCGGAAACGCTGGAGCTGCCGGTATGGCTGGATTGAGTCAATCGGTCGAAGCGGGCAACATTGTTAAAGCGGGTGAAATCATGTTTGCGATATTGGATACCGCTATTAATACCGATGAAAAAGATACCCCGATAATGGCGCGTATTGTCGGTGGTCCGTACAAGGGTGGTAAATTGATTGGCCGGTTCGTACTGGTGGATAAAAAGGTCTTGTTACAGTTTACCCTGCTCAATTTACCAGACCGCAATAAGACTATTGCTGTCAACGCCGTGGCTATTGATCCTGATACCGCGCGGACCGCCATGTCCGGAGAAGTGAATAGCCATTATTTACTCCGCTACGGTACTTTCTTCGCGGCTTCATTCTTGTCCGGTATTTCGGACGCCATTATGAATTCCGGTTCAACTACCGAAAATACCGTGGTCGGACCAGTGACTGTCCACGCTGATTTGAATATGGCGCAATCGGTAGCGGTCGGTTTAGGGCAAGTCGGTAAACAGTTCGCTGGTGTATTGGGGCAAAACATCAATA
>JAFEDN010000381.1 GCA_018241585.1 Pseudomonadota bacterium
AACCGGGGATCGGCTCTCGTGAGTAATCCCGACGGGATCGGGGATGGGTTCTGGTTTTCCGGGCTGGGGATATCGGTTGGGCGCATGGCAAACTCTCCTGTTTTGTGTTTTCTGATATAAAATTATTTCTCTGAGGCAGGGAAATTATCGCGGAAAAATAGCCGCTTCACAACCTGAAAATAATGCACCACTCAATGAAACGCCCTTTTTTCTCTGCATGATGATTGCTTAACCAGCAATGCCGTTTTCGGTGCGAGCTGAAATTACACAGTGACTGAACTAAGGGGCAGTCAAAATGGCAAAAGTCCTTAGCAGTGTTGAACGATGACAATCATCTCTTTCAGTGTGCTCAAAATTATTTTTTTATAGAGGCGGCTCCCGGTTCAGAGTAGGTCGCCATCACACTTTTCAGTTTTTGAATCCATTCGAATGAGTACTTGTTTTTTCAAATAATATCTTTAGACATTAATATTAAAGTTCACTTCGTCGCTGCCGAGCAGTCAATGATGGCCACTTCGGTTTTGATCTGCGCTCGGTGATCGGATGCAAGAATACTGATGCGACAAAGTGATGAGTGTTCACCTGCTACCAGACTTGAGCAGATCAAAACCGAAGTGGACACCCGAAGAGTTTATCATTATTTATGATTAGCTAGTGGTAATGCAATCAGTGTATAGATATTAATTGGTTCAAACCAAGTGGGTTTTGGCGAAATCACTACTCGCTGCATCAGCACTGCGGAGCGTACGCCCAATATAATATAAATTTCAAGTTTATACCATGATTAAAATGGCTTTAGAATCAAAACCAGATCATCACTTGCCTCCGGAGGAAATTATGAGAAGAAAGTTGGAATGATCACCTTGTATGTTATATTATGTAACAATAACAACGAAAATCGTTGTATTGGTTACATGATAAAACATTATATTGATCAACTCCGGCAAGCTGGAAAGTTATGCTTTAGCCGAGCTTTAGTCAATTTATATCAACAGATACAGATCAGGGAAAATTTAGTCTTTCGAGGCGGCACTGCGTTGAATAAAATTTATATTCAACCTCCTGCCCGATTTGGCCGATTTAGATTCCATCAATAAAGACAACATATAAATTGAAAAATATATTATCTTAAACAGTAAATCTCAAATGAAAAAAATTTTGAAGGAGTTATTTTCACAGGATTATACCCATGAATCTTATTATGGTCGAGCTCATCAATATGAAAATACACTGTTAAAGGACTTAGTTTTGCAATATTTTGTCTCGATTTAATAAATTGATTTATAATATACCCCGAAATGTACCCCAAAAATTTTGGTGCTTGAAATTCTATCGAACCGAAGTCCTACTAAAATAATCACCACTGCTATTGCAATTGTTAGTTTAGTATTGGCCAAGCCCATTGAGTAATTATTTAATGCCGTTCGAACTATGAGCATTGGGATTATT
>JAFEDN010000382.1 GCA_018241585.1 Pseudomonadota bacterium
ATCTGCCTGCATTTTAAACCTCTGCGCATCCGATGATGAGATATCGCCTGACCCTCGTGATGTGCTGAGTGGATGTTGATGATGGTGATTAACAATTTCGGCGCTGGCTGCTGTCAGAGTTTCCTCTCGAATATAAGAGCGCAGTACTTGGCGGAGCATATCTACCGTCACCCCTTGTACGCTGGCGCTGGCAGCAATGATGCCTAAATTAGTAGCTTGTGAAATAATAGCTGCAATGAGTGTTTTGTAAAAATTATCCGGTCGAGATTGATGACCTTGGATGGGTTTAAAGTGCTTAGAAAATCCAGTTAATTGATCGACTTCCATGAGTAGCTTCTCGATGCGTATGAGGGGCAAATTAGCGTCGATGGCTTTTTGCAGATCACTCACTGCTGTCGAATGCACCATTTTATCGTCACGTTTTAATTTCAATTTCCCATTGACAATCGTTGCGAAGTTATCCATTCCCCAATATTTAGCGGCTTTCTGCGCTGATTCTTCATATTGCTTGATGAGAAAGACGGTCACTCCATTTTGTTCTGGCATACTCAATTCATGGAATGATTCATCCTTGATATCCTGCCAACTTAATTCACTGATCATCAAATTCCAAAAAGACACATGCTGCTTACTTTCGGGAAGATAAAGATCTCCAGAGCGTAATTTATGACACATTGTCAAAGCCAGTCCGATTTCCCAAGCATTCCTATTGATTGAACCATCCTTATTTTTTAGGGCCAATTGCAACTCCCAAGGAATGAATTGTGTGGGGACATCATTCGGCAAAATTTTAATATCACCCGCATCGAGTTGCCGAACTATGGTAATAGATTCGATTAAATATTGATTGCCCTTCTGAGCTTGGAAGCGCAGTTTAATAAAATCAGCGAAATATTTTCGAAAGCAGGGATATCGAGCCAACAATAAATCGCTATAGCCTCGTTCCTCAATTCGTTTGAAAACGCACATATCTTGATAAGACTGGCGCAGCTCTTTTTCATCAATGTTTTTAAAAATATCCGCTTTAGTCAGTAGCTTATTTTCTGGTAAATCAAACAAAACATCGGTTGCCTTCAACATAATATCAACTGCTTTCTTGTGGCGTTTGCGAAATTCACGATGCTTTTTCTCATAATTATTTCGGCATTCCCGGCATAATTCCATCATATACTGATCATGCATATCAATCAGATAATCCAGCATGACTTTGCGGTTCTCGATTAAAAAGCAGACGACCAAAGCGTAGCGCTTATATTGATCGAAGCGCTTAATGTCACGAGCATTATAATGCTTCGTTAATTTGTAGAGATAATCTAAGAAGGGTGCGTCAATAAAGTGATTATCAAAACTACTGAGATTGATAGCACTGAGTTTTTGGTAGCGTTCTAAATAGTCTGACCTGAAAAATTCAAATTAGCCTATAGAAAAAGAGCCATTTTTCAAGAAAT
>JAFEDN010000383.1 GCA_018241585.1 Pseudomonadota bacterium
GATTTGACTGAAGATTTTTTGAGTGCACTCGATCTCGATGTGTTCAAAGAGTTAAGTCAATTAAATTTTCTTTATTTAGATTTTAACAAAATAACCGTACTTAATAGCACTGTATTTAGCAGATTAAGTCAATTAAAAACTTTGAGTTTAATTGGTAACGCACTTAGCATGTTCGATAATGATGTATTTAGTGGCTTGAACCAATTGCAATCTTTAGATTTATCCTTTAATCAACTGAATGCAAGTACTCTAGTGACCTTACTTTCCCAGTTACCACACTCGCTTATAGCATTGGATATTTCTTTAAATCCCATTGGTCAAATTCCTCAAAATATTTCAACTTTATTCCCTCCTGCATTGCAGAATTTAACTATAGGCGGCGATTATGTGCCTCAAGTACTAACACGCGAATTTATGCAGAATTTCCCATCAAAATTAATTAGTTTTTCCATCGTAACTTCTTTTATTGTTAATATTACGGAAAAATGTTTTTTAGATTTTCCTGTATTAGAAGTGTTGGATTTGAGTAATAACAAACTTCCTTCACTCAGCAGTGATGTATTTAGTGGATTAAGCCAATTGAAGTCCTTGGATTTATCATATAATCAACTGAGCGTACTCAATAATGGGGTGTTTAGCGGATTAAATCAATTAAACACTTTGAATTTGTGGAGCAACAACCTCTACATGCTCGGCGAAGGTTTGTTTAGTGAGTTAAGTGAGTTAAAAACTTTACGTTTGTCGGATAACAATTATAGTTTACTTAGTGATGGCATATTTAGTAAGTTAACTCAATTAAATGAATTGGATTTATCCTTTAACCAGCTTACCACACTTAGCGATGATATATTCAGTAAATTGAGTCAATTAAATGACTTGGATTTGGGTTATAACTACTTCACCACATTTAGCGATGGGATATTCAGTGGGTTGAGTCAATTAACCTACTTGGATTTGGATGGGAACCAAATCAGCGTCTTCAACAAGAGTCTGTTCAGCGGGTTAAATCAATTAACCTACTTGGGTTTGAGTAAAAACCAAATCAACGTCCTCAGCGAGGGAGTGTTCCGTGGGTTAAGTCGATTAACCAACTTGTATTTGAATGATAACCGATTAAATGACACCGTCATCCAGAATTTAACTCAAAATTTCCCTTATCAATTAAATGAGTTAGATGTCAGCGATAACCAAATCGGCAATGACGGTGCGCTCGCTTTGGCAGAAATGCTTCCGTGCACGAACCTAACGACCATTAGATTTGTGGGTAATCCAGCCAACGATACCACCCTAGCCATAGCGGCTCAACAAACTGCATTACAAAAGGTTTGTGATGATCAACGTTGTCATGCCAATTTACCTGCAACCGAATCTTGCGGCATCAATACTAATCCTTCGACCACTGCTCAAATGATCTGGGAATTATTCAGCAGTGTTCATGAAGTAG
>JAFEDN010000384.1 GCA_018241585.1 Pseudomonadota bacterium
TGAACAGCCTTCAGTTGCCCTCCAGCTCCCCAAGATCTTTCCTTATGAGCCAATCCATTTCCCGAAGTTACGGATCTAATTTGCCGACTTTCCTTACTTGCATTATTTCACTCGACTAGAGGCTTTTCACCTTAGAGACCTGATGCGGTTATCAGTACGACCATTTATAACTCTCATAACTTAATATCGCTCCCTTCCCTTTAATTTTCACGGGTTATCGAATATACTCTAGATACAATCATTACCAAGACTTCCCTTGCGTTCCGCCTTTGATCATACTCTTCCTAATTTTGTTGAACTTCTCAAATTAACTTTTTTCCGTTCAACTCTTCTGACCCTCCAGTCCTGCTTGCGCAGCTGTCCGCCCAGTTTTACTTTCATAAAAAATTAGTTAAAAAGAAAAGATAACTCTTTCTAAAATATTCGTTAACGTCTTAAAGTTCCATTCTTTGTCGCCACTTGCTCCAGTTATAAAAATGGTAAAGGAATCTTAACCTTTTTCCCTTTCATGATACGCTACTGAGTTTTGATCCCCAGTCTTTTCCACATAATTAAATTATCATTTAGGATCGACTCACCCGTGTCCAATCACTGTTCACACGGAACCTTGCTCTTCTTCAGTCTTCAAGGTTTCCACTTGAATATTTGCTACTACCGCCAAGATCTGCACTAAAAAGAGTTCCAATCTATATCTCTATAGTATCTTTGCCACTTTCTTTTCACGCACTCCTCCTACATGTTTGATTCTCTTCAATATCTAAATCAAACAGCCAAGTCTAAGTATTCCTGTCTGCCTATGCTTGAGCGCCATCCATTTTCAGGGCAACTTAATTCGAAAGGTAAGTTGTTACACACTTCTTAGCGGATTCCGACTTCCATGGCCACCGTCCTTCTGTCTAGATCAAGCCACACCTTTTATGGTTTCTTATTAGCATAGATTTCGGCACTTTATCTTGTACGTTCGGTTCATCCCGCATCGCCAGTCCTGCTTACCAGAACGAGCCCACTTAGAGCTGATGATTTCTCCATACCCAATTTCACTCAAGTAAATCAAGTATCTTTCTCGCAGACCCATTTAAAGTTTGAGAATAGGCGAAGAAAGTTTCTTTCCCCATACCTCTAATCATTCGCTTTACCTGATCTAACTCGTTTTTCTTCCAGCTCCTGCTATCCTGAGGGAAACTTCGGAGGGAACCAGCTACCAGATGGTTCGATTAGTCTTTCGCCCCTATAACCAAATTTGAAGATCGATTTGCACGTCAGAATCCCTTCGAGCCTCCACCAGAGTTTCCCCTGGCTTCACCCTCTTCAGTCATAGTTCACCATCTTTCGGGTCTCAGCAGATAAACTTTTACTCCCTTCTTTCAACCTTTAGTCTTCCAGAATGGTTTCATCTGTTTTTTCTCCATGATCATTCACTTTCATTTCGTCTCTTCTC
>JAFEDN010000385.1 GCA_018241585.1 Pseudomonadota bacterium
GCAAAGAAAATTTTATGATGCCGGTAGTCAAAAAATTCAATTTGTATGGTTACCTATTTGCGCAGTCACGCAATAACTCAGAATAATTAATATGAATAATTTTGATGGCGTCATTCCCTTTTTTGGCTTCCGCATAATCGAGTCGTAAATCACCATTCTTAAGAAATTGAGTTTTAATTCCGAAATCTGAGTTAGGGAATAACTTTAAGTAATATATTGACGGTTTTTTACAGGTTTTAAAGACCCGATTGATGACGATTAAGCTTTTATCTTTCATGTAGTAAGCAATCACGTCTTTTTGACCGTCATAATCCAGAATATTTGTGTAAATTCTGCTTAATTCATTGGTTCGGCGATTAAGGTAACGAGTACATATATCTTTATTGCATTGAAACATAATATCTAATATATCCGTGCCATCTAGTTGATTTAAACCGAATGTGCTATCGGGTGGATAGGGAGAATGGGGTTTATAAACAAGGATTTTTCTATGTTGGTAATTTTCAGCATAAAGATATCCTGAGTTGCGATCATTGGATATGTGTAGGAGTTTATAAGCTGCCCCGCCTACGAACATCGAATCCACTTCAGCGGCGTTAGCTGAAGTAAAAATAAATAAGAAAATCCAGAGGAGGAATTGCTTCATTATTTCTTTCTCGCTGTTCTTTCCGTATGGGCGGAAATATAATAAAATTTAAAATCATGTTCTCGAATGCCTAGCACTGATACCTGATATTGCTCAGGTTTTTCTAAATGAGATAAAAAACTAGGCTGTTTACCGTGCATAGCACGTGGGCTGTAATAGTAATTGGCTGGGGTAGTCACTTGACCGTTGTAAACATGAATAAGAACGGCTCGCATTTTATATAATAGTTCTTGCTCATCTTTAGTCATGGCATCCTTATGATTTATTTGTTGATTGTTTAATGTTGCCCATGCTTTTAAAAACTCTTGATGATCCTTGATATGCTTGCTAAGATGCTTGTCTTTAAAATTCAACTGATTCCAGTTGATTGAGTTCGGATTGAGGTACGCATCAAACCCAGAGTACTGAATGACCTCATCAGATGTTTTACGTCGCCACCACACTCCAGTATTAATACGATTCATAATCACCGAACCGACAGCTTGCCAGGCTGCTTCCCTTCCAACTCTAACTTCGCCTGCTTCAGCGTAAATAGTGGCGACAAATAAATTAAATCCTTCCGGCGTTCGAGTTTGAATTTGTCGTCTGACGTGTGTTGCCAAACTAGGTTGGCAGCCCACCGCAGCTTGTGCTCTAACGGTTGAGGTGGGTGTGTTTCTATCATCATACAGAATAAAACTGATTTCAATATCCGTAAAATTCAGGGTAATAAATTCCAAATGGCCATTATCGGCGTCGCAAAAAGCACAATACTCACTGAGAAGCACATTACTGAGTACATATTGCAGAT
>JAFEDN010000386.1 GCA_018241585.1 Pseudomonadota bacterium
TTATTTTTAATTTCTCTCTGATTCATAACGGAGGATAAGCGGCTGAATAGTTACTCAACTTTACTAAGAATAGTGACCAATTATATTAAAAACATATCTGCCTCATTAACATCTATTACTAGTATCTTTTTAAAAGATAAACATAAGAAATTTGAAGACCTAATGGCAGCTCGACAATCAATAAAAGATCAAATTCTAGTGAATTCGATGGAAATCCCTCTCGAAAAGGAATTATTGATTGATTACATCCATACGCTACTTCAGAAACCTTATGGAAAAGAATTCCATGATATGCTGAAAGATTTATTAATTCAGCTAGATGCTACTCACTCTATTCAAAATCAATTATTATGACATCGCAAGTCTAGTAGACCTTTGTTGTTGTATACTGATGAGATATGCAATACTTGTGCTAGCCTCGTCCGTTACGCAAATTGATAACTTTTAAAATATTTAAAAAAGATTATTGGACTTTACATGTCGAGCATTTCTCTCTGTGGGGTACAAAAGATTGAGTTATTGAAAGAGAAGGATAAAAAAAGGAATGTTTGAGTAATGCGCTGATTCTAGATCAAAATAGTATAATCATTTTTACCATAAAAATGAGAGTAATATAGACCCAACCAGCAATCTGGCCTGTATTTTAGGCCAAGAGTTAAAGTGGAACAAGGCAAGGCTGGGTTGTTTGAGCCGGATGTTACTCTCGTTACTGCTTGTGTCAGAAGCGTTAATTTAAAAAAAACTCGCCGTGGCCTTCCCCGGGACAGCACAAAAGGAATCTCGTTATCAACATGTTTATGATTTTTGTATCCTACGGTGAAGATTTTTAAAATCTAGGTGATTTTAAGTATAGCTTAAAGAAATGCATTTATAATTAAAAATAAGTGATATATTAGGTAATTAATGCAGTATTTGGTAGTTTTGCTGTAAAATGATTATTTTAGGATTAGCAAAATGTTAATTATTTAATGTTCTCTTAAGGAAGATAGATTAAAATGGTCTAATGTTGAGCAATACAATAACAATATATATAAGGAAAAAAATGAATAAAGTAACAAAATCTATATTCTTAATTACATTATGTACGGCACTAGGGTTGCCTTTAGTGGGTTACGCTAAATGTGACAACTCTCTTGAATTAACATTGACAAATAATTCAAGTCATGATTTAACCATATCGAACCCTCAAGCCCCTTGTGGCTGTGCAAGTGTTTCGGATAGTATGTATGCGTCCTACCCTAGCGGGTCCGTTCTCAAGGCTGGTCAGACATGGACTGGAGTTATCTATGTTGATACAGGCGACAATGGCCCCCTAAGTTCCTGTTTTTATGACGATACATCTTATGATGCGGATTTTTTAGATTCATCTCACGGTAATACTCCGGTTATCCATTATCATTATCATGAAAAAAATGGTGGCTATGTGGATCAATACG
>JAFEDN010000387.1 GCA_018241585.1 Pseudomonadota bacterium
AGATATTAAATTATCAATCCAAAGTGCCTGAAAAACTTTGGCCGGCGGGGGAGCAAAAGGCTAGAATGCGGCTAAGAAAGTTCATTAAACAAAATTTAAATTCTTATAAGCAAAGGCGTGATTTTCCTGCCATGGCTGCCACCAGCCGGTTGTCGCCATATTTAACTGCGGGAATGATCTCTCCTCGAGAGTGTTTTTTGGCGGCTTTTAATGCTAATCACCATCAGCTAGCCAGTGGGTCTTCCGGAGCTGTCACCTGGATGAATGAATTGATTTGGCGAGAATTTTATAAAAACATCTTAGCTCAGAACCCGCGGGTTTCCATGGGACAAGCTTTTCAGCTTCGTACCGAAAAAATGCCTTGGCAAGAACATCCTCAGCTATTTCAGGCTTGGGCTAAAGGTAGAACTGGCATCCCCATAGTCGATGCTGCTATGCGTCAACTTAATGCTATTGGATGGATGCACAACCGGCTGCGAATGATTGTGGCTTCCTTTTTAGTCAAAAATTTACAACTTGATTGGCGGGTTGGAGAAAAGTATTTCATGGAACATCTCATCGACGGCGATTTAGCAGCGAATAATGGCGGTTGGCAATGGTGTGCTTCCACGGGTGTCGACGCGGTCCCTTATTTTCGGGTTTTTAATCCTTATACTCAAAGTATTCGATATGATCCAGAGGGTGAATTGATTCGTGAGTACTGCCCGGAATTAAAAAAATTAACCGGACGGCAAATACACCGGCCGCCATTATCTCTCCTGAGTAAATTGAGTTATCCAGAACCGATAATTGACGTAGCAGCCAGTCGACGGCAATTTATTGCCAAGTATAAAAAAACTGTTTTTAATGAGTAACCGCTGTAAAGTAGCTACCTGGCCTCCGCCGCATTCTATTCGACGTAGCAGCCGGGCACGATACCCTTTTCTTAAGGTATCTCCTGAAAAAGGTCTAGAAATTGTCCTACCTTTACGCTGTCAATTATCCATCGCCAATGAATTATTGGTAGAAAAGCGTGCCTGGATTGAAAAAAATATTTCAATTTTGAAAACAAATTTGGAAAAGCGTCAAGGTAAACCACAGCTTCCCACAGAAATATTTTTAGCCTGCATAGCGGAGCAATGGAAAATCCATTATGTGTTTACTCCATTTAAGACCCAATTAATTTGCACGGGAATACAAGAATTAACTCTATTGGGAAATATTGATAATTTAGAAGCTTGTTTAGCTGTTCTAAAAAACTGGATACGACAAAAAGCAGAAAAAATTTTGTGCATTTTGTTGCATCAAGTCAGCCAAGATTGCGGCTTGTCTTTTACTGGCTTGACCATTCGGAGTCAGCAAACCCGCTGGGGAAGTTGCAATTCCAAAAAAAGAATCAGTTTAAATGAACAGCTAATTTTTTTTCCACTAG
>JAFEDN010000388.1 GCA_018241585.1 Pseudomonadota bacterium
GGCACAATAAACAGGTTTCCATAGCGTTCTAGATTATGTTTTTTACATTCTTCCCAGGTCATCAGCGCTATGTTGTCTGCTTGTTGAAGCAGAGCATTAACTACATCAGGACACATCCCCCAAACGGCGGCGCCTAAGGGTTGTTCACCTTTGGCGTCAGGTATGTTCGATTTTGCACCCTGTATTAATAATTCTTTTACTCTTTTTTCATCTCCTTGTCTGCAAGCTTCAATTAGGTTATTTTGCAATTTTAGCTGCTCTATACTAACTGAACTTTTTGGTATGGGCATTAGTATTTGTCGAATTTGTGCTGTTTTTAATGAAGGCAACTCTTTCTTCGCTTCAATTGGTTTTTTTGAAGTCTCAACCAATTGTTTTATTTGTATTCTATGCTCTAGGAAGCTCTGTTCTGTCATACGGCACCATTCACGGTCACGCCGCATCTGGGAAAGATCAGTGGAAAGACTCTGATCTACGGCATTGTTTTTTACATACTTACCTAGTCTTTCCCATTCACTTAAATCTCTTTTATCAAAAGCACCTTTCCACAATACATTTAACGGTATACTGATCTTTTTTAAATGCAGATTGCGAAGAAATAAGTTAGAATTTATTGTTAGTAACAAATCAGTCCATTCCCCGTAGGTTTGCGGCTCAAATTTTGATACGCTAAACACTTCTTGATAATGTTTAAAATTATGCTTTTCGCATTCATCCCAAGTCAGCAGCGCATCACTGCCCGCCTGTTTCAATAGGGTACTGACCACATTGAGGCACATGCTCCAGACCGCCGCTCCTAAGGGGTGCTCGCCTTTGGTGCTGAGTATATCTGGTTTTGCGCCTCGGCTTAATAATGCGGTGACTGCTTTCTCATCCGCTTGTTTACAGGCTACAATTAATTGATCCTGCAATTTCAATTGATCCGGATTAGTTTGCCGCGTTGGTGTAGGCATCAATGTTTGGCTACTCGAAGACATTCCTGGGAGATTTGGTTTAATTTCCTTTTTACTTTCATTTCCTTTTGATGGCAATGAGGAAGGTAGACCTTCAAGACTTTTCAATGCAGTCTCAAATTGATAACCTACTTGTTGGGCATTGGGCCTTTTTTTAGGTTCCTGATCCCAACAAGCTATAATCATTAATCTAAATAACTCAGGACATTTTTCTGGCAAAGTTTCTCGATTTCCTGCCAATACCATACCCACTATTATCCCCTGCATTTTATCCTTAAACGGAGTCTCTCGGCTGATAATCTCCCATAGCACTATTCCTAAGCTATAAACATCAGTTTGTTTTGAATTAGGTTTTCCATTAAATAGTTCCGGGGCCATCCAAGGTAATGTTCCTGCTGATCCTGCGGCGCTACTTGTTTTTGATTGGCTTATTGAGGTTGATTTAACTATGGATAAT
>JAFEDN010000389.1 GCA_018241585.1 Pseudomonadota bacterium
GGAATTGGATGAGATCGATTCCCCATCGAAAAAGAGTGTTGAATTAGCAGACTCCGCTGCTGTGCAATTAAATTAATCATCAAGAGGATGACGTTGGGTTAAACTAACGGTTGCACATTGAAAAAAGCACAATTAGATGACAGGGAGAGTATGTTATTAGCTGCTAAAAAGAACAAGTTAGAGAAAGTAGCGATACCTTATTCAGATTGTTTGGCTAAAACTTACAAAAATGATCAAGGCGTTTTTCCAGGGAGAAGCGTTTTTAACCACTGCCAAATAGTAGGTTATGTCGCGAGGGCAATTCTAAGTCGAATACCTTTGTGGTTACGATCTTCATTGTTTCCTGAAGGTTCAGAATTAGTAGCCGCCTCACATGATGTTGGTAAAGTAAGTCCAACATTTCAAGAAAAAATTTATCGCGCTATTGATAATTATTTTCCTAATTCTAAAGAGGAATTAGTAGGTATTAATCCAGAACACGAAATAGGATGGGGCGGCCATGGTGGAGTCAGTCAATTGACTGCTCAAATGTTGCAAGTGGGTCAATATATTCCAGAAATTTTAGGTCAACACCATGGTTATTCTCCCACATTAAAATTAAAAGGATGTGAATCCTGGGATCATCCTTTTGGTGGTCATGCATGGCATAACGAGCGCGAGAAATTAATTAACCAACTTAAAAAAGAATTAAACTGTGATTGGCCTGCAGTGACTAGTGAAGCTCAAATGTTAGTTTTATCCGGCTTGACTACTGTCGCTGATTGGATAGGTTCAAACTCTTTCTTTGAGAACCCAAATGATCCTTGGCAAGACCGGGTCCATAACGCTTTAGACAGTGCCGGCTTCAAACTGCCTATTTTTACCCCTGGTCTAAGTTTCACGGAAATATTTGGTTTCCAGCCTCACAATTTACAAATCCAATTTTTTGAAAATGTTATTGAGCCGGGTGTTTATCTCTTGGAAGCCCCCATGGGATTAGGGAAAACTGAGGCAGCTCTATATGCAGCTTATTTAACAATGGTTTCAGGAAAAGCCACTGGTTTATATTTTGCATTACCGACTCGGCTGACTTCTGACAAAATTTATGACCGTGTACAAACATTCCTAACTAAAATTTTACAAACTGATCATTCGGCTAAATTAATTCATAGCTCTGCGTGGCTCAGGAATTTAGATCAAAATCTGGGAGAAGATGGACAACCCAGTGGTTCCTGGTTTGAGCCGGCTAAGAAATCTATTTTATGGCCATTTGCGGTGGGAACTGTTGATCAGGCATTAATGGCCGTGATCAATGTTAAACATGGATTTGTTCGCGCTTTTGGGTTGGCTGGTAAAGTAGTCATTTTAGATGAGGTCCATAGTTATGATATGTATACCGGGACTCTGCTTGATCAATTAATAT
>JAFEDN010000038.1 GCA_018241585.1 Pseudomonadota bacterium
CTTTGCCGGAGCTCAGTATCCAAACCAGGAAGCAGCTCACGCTTCAGCGTGAGCTGCTGAGCCATATTGCTCGTGTTTGATTTCTTAATTTAATTGTAATAGAAGTAATACAGAAAATTTGGGAGCTGTCTTCGGGGTCTGCTGACATACAAAGAGAAAAGTTTCATGGCTACTTCGCGATATTGTGGTCAACTGAGGCCTAAATTGTACCGTCCTCGATATGCATATTCATTCTCTCGGTTACATAATAAAGATTGACTTTTATGCATATTTTATTATAATTGAGGTTTTGGGGGGTGGAAATGGCTGAAAGTTCAAAAAATAGTCTCTATCAGCAACCTAAAGGTTTGTATCTGTTATGCGGTACTGAACTTTGGGAGCGTTTTGGTTTCTACACGGTTCAGGCAATTTTAATCCTTTATCTCACTAAAAGTCTAGGCTACACCGATAACAAGGCCAATTTAATTTACGCGGTTTACAGCTCTCTACTGTACATTACACCGATGATTGGTGGTTACATTGCCGATCGATTTTTGGGCTTTCAACGCGCGATTCTAATCGGCGGCATATTATCGGTATTGGGTTATTTAATAACCGCTGTCACCGGAGAGCATCTGTTTTTTATCGGTTTAAGTATTTTAATCTGTGCTAATGGCTTATTTAAGCCGAATGTTTCGGCGATTGTCGGTGATCTTTATCAGGCAGACGATGCCAGACGAGATGGCGGTTTTACTTTGTTTTATATGGGAATCAATATAGGTGCTTTAGTTCCTCCTGTCATCGCCGGGGTGATGGTAAAATGGTATGGCTGGCACACCGGATTTTTGTTAGCAGCTATTGGCATGATTATTGGTTTTATCACCTTTTTAATTGGAAAAAGGCGGCTAACTTTGGCCGGCAAAATTCCTCAAAACAGCCCGGTAGCTCAATTGGGTGTCAAAAGATGGCGCTTTGAAGGTATGTTCTATTTGGGATTCGCTGTTTTATCCGGTTTAACTTTTTATGCCTTCCAATTTCCCCAACAAATCACTTATTTAGTAGAAGCTGCGGCGGTAGCGATCGCTCTGGTGGTGATTTATTTGATGTTTAAAGAATCTACGTACGATCGCAAGCGAATTTTAGCCAGTTTAATTTTAACAGCCATTTCCGTGGGTTTTTGGGCTTTATATAACCAAACATTCACTTCTTTAACTTTATTTGCTGATCGAAATATGCAGCAAAGATTCTTAGGAATTCCTGTAAATGCTGAGGCTATGCAATTTTTTAATCCGCTTTATATTATATTGTTGAGCCCATTATTGAGCCGATTTTGGATGTCTTTAGGCCGCAGAGGATTAAACCCTTCAATTCCATTAAAGTTCACTTTAGGGGTTTTATTTTTAGGACTTGGCTTTTTAATCTTACCCCTTGGAATTCATTTTTTCCCAAATCAAGGAAATGTTGCGGCTTCATGGCTGGTGTTAAGTTATTTGTTCCAAACGATCGGTGAATTACTGCTGTCACCGGTCGGACTCTCCATGATTACTATGCTGGTTCCAAAGCGTTTGGTCGGCATGATGATGGGGGTATGGTTCTTTGCCCAAGCTGCTTCTTTTGCCTTAGGAGGAAGCTTAGCGAATTTGGCTGATATCCCGGATAATTTAACGAAATTGCAATCATTAGCTGTATATAATCACGCGTTTTTGTTATTTGGTCTGCTATCGGTTGGTTTGGTTATTGTTAGTTTTGGGTTGATTCCATTCCTGAAAAAGTTAACCGGGCAACCATCAGCGAACATTCAGCCGGACACCAAGCAGTTAATTACAAATTAAAATTCACTTACATTAATTAGGACCTGCCCGTTTTTAAGAACCGGCTGGTCAATGGTGGTTAAAGTAAATATTGCAGGATTCCCAAATTGGGTGATGACTTGTGCTTTCATATTTGGTTATTATGGGTTTATCCTTATTAACAAATCAATAGGCAGCAGATGATCAGTTCTTCTATCAATTCAAAAAGGTGTGCATGGGCTAACCATGATCCGCTTAATATTCAGTATCATGATAACGAATGGGGCGTGCCGGTTTATGACGACCGTCTTTTATTTGAATTTTTGATTTTAGAAGGTATGCAGGCCGGTCTAAGCTGGTTGACTATATTAAAAAGACGAGATCATTATCGAAAAAATTTTGATAATTTTGATGCTGAAAAAATAGCTGGTTATCATGAACAAAAAGTTCAACAATTGTTACAAAATCCTGAAATTATCCGCAACAAATTAAAAATTCAATCGATAATTACCAACGCCCAAGCTTATTTAGCGGTTAAAAAAGAATTCGGTTTATTTTCAAATTATATTTGGAGCTTTGTTGGAGGAACGCCGATCAAAAATCATTGGCAAACTCCAAAACAAGTTCCGGCTAAAACAGAAATTTCTGATCAAATGTCAAAAGACCTCAAAAAGCGCGGCTTTAAATTCGTTGGTAGCACGATTTGTTATGCCTTTATGCAAGCAGTCGGCATGGTCAACGACCATACCATCGATTGTTTTTGTGCAGAGGATTCGAATTGAAACTGTTTAACTGGGTATTTTCTTAAAACTTATGATATATTTATCAATGACTAAAATGATCAGGAAAATAACAATGAAAAGAAAAATATTATTAAATATTAGTACAGCAGCATTATTTGCATTTTCAATTCAATCGTATGCAGTAGACGGTTCTTATGTGGTAACTAATAATAGTGACAGCCAGTGTCTATGTATGGTTACTCATTCTGCGACAGGAACTGTTCCAGGACAGATGATAGTAAGTTCTGGGAGCTATCTGGGTATGTTTAAATCATATGTTACACCTGGTTCGAGTGGCACGATTAAGACATTTGATTTTTACACTGCCTCTTCTAATGTGGTAGCTTGTGTTCAAGCTGCTGAGTGCACCCCAGAGTCATCGTCTAATTGGAGCAATGCGGGGTCGATAACTTTTACCTTGAACCTAATAAATGGAACTAATAATGAATATACCGCTGATATCAATAGTGCAACATCGATTGATAAAAATCTGGCATTTATTCCCAATTCAGGAACTGATCTTAAAAAAATAACTGTGAATTATGTTGGCGCTTTGCAAAAATAAAATTAATGTGAAGCTTAACAACAGCAGTTGTTTTTTTGGGCTTTAGGAGGCTGTTCAGTTGTTAATTGCATCACGGTGCTTTTTCTTTCAGGATGACCTCTATAGCCAAAAAAATCTAATCTTATTTCAGATGGGACTTGTTCTTGCTCCCAGTTTGCGACCCAAGCTTCAACAAGAAACAAAGGCTCAATTTTATTCAAAAATTTTCCTAAGGCTGTTTTTTCTTCAACTGAAAATCCTTTGAAAGTTAACTGCCGGCAATAGTGTAATTTCATTTCAGTAAACAACATTTTTTCAAAAATAGAAATGGCTGCAATCAAAAAGAATATTTTTTGTTTGATTGCAAGCATATCATCATCGAGTTCGTCTAAACCATAACTTAAAACATGTCCATGTAATAGATCAATATTATTATTGGTGGTTTTTTCCAGTTCTTCTAAATAAGCCCCTAAAATTCGTTTATTCAGATTACCTGCAAGCAAGCGGTTTCTTGCCATATCGATAATGCTTTGTAACGATTGAGCGTCTAATAACATTAAATTTGCCACACAGATCAATAAACGGCCTTCGATTTTTTGTTCCCGATGAACGATAGCATGTAAAATACTATTAAGTGTGGGTGAAGGTTGTGAAAAAAATACATTTGGATTTTGCAATAAAGTTAAACTACTTTCGGTTCCAAATAAGGAACGCTCAGAAAAAACTGGTTCTTGATAACTAGAAGGTGGTAAAGAAAAATTATCTAATGTAGGACCGAAGCCGGTGATCCTAGATGATTCTAAAGGAGAAATCAATTCCTCATTTTCGGTTGATTTTTGAGATTCAGGAGTTAGTTTTGAGTTGGTCAGGTCCAACACCCTTATTTTTGATTGAGGGGTGAGAGTTGACGAAGTCGATGAGCCTAAATCTCCACTTTCTTGTTTCATATTAGCTTCCTAAATTAATCGTATAATATTGCTTTATAAGTTGTTATTCAATCGGCAGGATCAAAACAACAAAATGTTGTTTGCCGTCGTCAACTAGATTAATTCTATTTTGGTGCAATTCTACACCATCTAACTTAATGCTTTCTAATCGATCCCTGCGGACTTCAATTTGATACCAAGAACTTTTATAGCGGTAAGCTACAGTGAACTGGTCCCAGCCATCCGGTAAACGTGGTGTTAAACGCAGTTGATGGCCTTCATGTAGATGTAATCCCAACAGTGACTCGATAAGCAGTTGATACATCCATCCGGCTGAGCCGGTATACCAACTCCATCCGCCACGGCCAGCCAGCGAGCCAACGCTGTAAATATCTCCTGCGACCACATAGGGTTCAATTTTATAACGATTCAAAGCTTCTGGAGTGCAGCCATGATTCACCGGGTTGAGCATATTGAATAATTGCCAGGCTAATTGTGATTCTCCCAATTTAGCGTAAGCCATGCAAACCCAGGCGGCTGCGTGAGTATATTGACCCCCATTTTCACGGATTCCCGGCACATAGCCTTTGATATAACCCGGATTAGGTTGGGAATGATTGAACGGTGGGTCAAGAAGGGCAATTAGACTATCTTCAGGACGAACCAGAAAATGATTGACTGCGGCCATAGCCTGTCTTGCCCGCGCCGGGTCTGCTGCTCCAGACAATACTCCCCAGCTTTGGGCAATCGAATCGATACGGCATTCACTATTGTTTACCGAGCCGAGCGGCGAGCCATCATCAAAATATGCACGCAAATACCATTCCCCGTCCCAGCCATTCTTTTCTAAATTGTCCCGTAGCTGATAGTATTCTTGCTGACAAAGTTGAGCAAATTCCATATCCCCGGCCGCATGTGCCAGTAAAGAAAATTTTTTCAAAATGTTATATAAGAAAAATCCCAGCCAGACACTTTCACCGCGACCTGCCACTCCTACTAAATTCATACCATCATTCCAATCGCCTGACCCCATTAAAGGTAAACCGTGCGCACCCCAGCGCAGCCCATGTAGAATGGCTCGAACTCCGTGTTGATAGACGGTGGCAGTTTCTTGGCTAATATTTGGCAATTCATAATAGGATTCTTCTTCGGGATTTAAAGGGCGGCCTTCCAAAAACGCAATTTGTTGATTTAGGATAGCCATATCGCCTGTGGTTTCGATATATCGACAAATAGCATAAGGCAACCACAAGTAATCATCTGAACAGCGTGTTCTGACACCGCGGCCATGTGGCGGATGCCACCAGTGTTGTACATCGCCTTCTACGAATTGTCTGGATGCGCACAGTAAAATTTGTTCTCGTAATAATTGCGGTTGACTGTGGACTAGCGACAGCACATCCTGGAGCTGATCTCTAAATCCAAAAGCGCCGCTCGATTGATAGTAGCCGGTGCGACCCCATAACCGGCTGGAAATAACCTGATACAGCAGCCAGCCGTTGGCCATGATGTTAACTGCAGGGTCGGGGGTTGCAACTTGCACCGCTCCTAAACTGTTACGCCAATATTCCCGAATAGATTGTAAGGATTCTTCAGCTATGGCTGAACTGCAATGAGCTCGGGCCGTTTGTTCTGCTTGTTCCTGATTCGAGGCAGCTCCTAAAATAAAAATAATTTCTCTGGTTTGTTTGGAATTTAATTCAAAGTTTAGCTGTATGGCGGCGCAAGGGTCCAGCTCAGCGCCGGACCTTCCAGATAATTGTACCCGTTCTAAAGCGATCGGCTGTTGCAAAGAGCGATTACGTCCGATGAATTCGATTCGGCTGCAAGTTGCACTGCGGCTCAATAAACCGGAACGGGCAGTGGCCGCGTTAAAGAAGGCGGTCCGTTCTCCCAGCTCAGTATTATAAAAGTTTTGAGCGAGTAAAACGCCTGTGGAGCTAATGTTGGTCACAATCTGCGAAGCGAATTTACTGCGTAAATCTCCCAAAACCCATTCTACATAACCTAGTGCGGATAAATTTCGCTTTTGTGCGGTTTCATTTCTAATGCTTAACACAAAATACTTTACCGGCGAGTTCAAAGCGACGTACATCCGTAATTCGCTATAAATTCCGCTTTGACGATGTTCGAAAATGCTGTAGCCAAAGCCATGTCTAATTAAATAATCGCCGCTGCCGCGACAGGGGAGTGGGGTGGGCGACCAATATTCAGCGGTTTGTTCATCTCGAATATAAAAGGCTTCGCCACCGGCGTCTTGTACCGGATCGTTATTCCAAGGGGTTAAACGAAATTCATGTGAATTTTCATACCAAGTGTAACCTTGCCCGCTTTCAGAAACTAAAGACCCAAAATGCGGATTAGCCAGTACGTTACACCAAGGTGCGGGCGTAACCATTGCTGTTTTCAGATGAATCCAATATTCTTGGCCTTCAGCGTTAAATCCTCCCAAGCCATTAAAAAACAGTAAATTCTTAGGTAATTCAATTTTTTCCGATAAGCCATATCTAGGAATTTTATGCTTTTTAAGCAATGGAGTTTTTAAAGCATTTACTTGCCTACGGTAGAGTTGATTTTTTAGCGGACCATCCCGGTCGGTAATCACCACTCGGGCAATCGATTGAAAAAGAATCCGATCTTCCATTGGCATTTGCTCGGCTATGCGAACAAAAATACTGCCCATATATTGCGATCCGACTTGGGCGTTAACTAAAGTGATCAATTGTTCCTGCAGGTTTTGACGATACCCGGAACGCTCTTCATTCAGAATGACTAAATCAACTCTTAATCCTTTGCGCCGCCAATATGCTTGCGCTTGGATCATTTGCCTGGCCAAATCAATATTTTCAACCTCCTCAATTCGTAGCAATACAATCGGTAAATCTCCGGAAATGCTATAGCCCCATAACTTAGATTGTCCATAGCGATTTTGAGCTACAATGCTTGGGTCGGCGCGGCGGTATTTAGTAGAATACACAATAGCTGAAGCTAATTTTTCGTATAGCTGGGCTTCACTTTCAGTTAAATTAAGTTGGCGCAAGAATATTTGGCTGTGAGCTCCAGATAAGCCAAAAATTCGATCGACCCAGTGACGGTCGCGATATTTTTGAATGAGCGTTAGACATTGTTCCCGCGAATCAGCCGCCCCATTGATCAAATCAAAAGTCAGGGTTGAACCCGGTTCAAGGGTTATTCGGCCACGGATTGCCATGATTGGATCAAGTACAATGCCGCTGCTATTGGATAAATTGCCATCCTTGGTGAGTGCTTCAGGAGCCGCCAAAGTATTGCCTCGTCCTAAAAATAAATTTCTATTGGTTTCAAAAGATACTTGGTAGTTTTTTTCAGTATAGATATTTAATTTATGACACATCCATACCGGGTTTTGTTGTTCGCTGCGCGGACGCCGGCTGACTAGAATGGCTTGCTGCTGAGTCAGTAATTCAGTTTCTACAAATAAATTATTAAAAGCAGGTTGTGCTAGATCATCATTTTGATGAGATAAAACCACTTCAGCATAACTGGTAAAATCGATAGTTTTTTTGGATTTGGAACGGTTTTGTATTTTGGTGCGGCGCAATTCAATGTCGTCTTCTGGAGAGACTACAATTTTAGTATGAATCTCTAGGTCATTGTGAGTATTGCTAAACTCAACACAGCCATCAGAAAACACCGTTTTAAAATTTTCTCCCCGTACCCGGGTAGGTTGATAAGTGGTCGACCAGAATTCTCCTGATTTCAACTCTCGGATATAACAAAAAAATCCCCAGGGATCACAAGTGCTATCTTCACGCCAGCGGGTTAGTACAATATCCTTCCAGCGGCTGTATCCAGCACCTGCCGCAGTCAACAACACATGATAGCGGCCGTTGGACAGCAGTTGTACTTGCGGACTGGGGGTATTGGGATGATGGTAAACCCGGGTAGATAGTTTCGGCGAATTTAGAGAGGGTAAGCCTCTGGCGGCCAGTGGCTTTTTATAATGCCAAGATACCGGTTTGGGAATGCGTTCCTGCAGCAGTAGTAAGGTAGCTTGAAACAGCGGGTCTGCAATAAATCTTTTTTGCATCGGTTGATTATGTAGCCGATGAGAAAACGAGAGCAGGCTCATGCCCTGATGATGGGCCATAAAAGAGCGAACTACTGCTCTGGAACTGTGCCTGGGCAATCGGGATGGAGTGTAATCGATAGCTTCGTAAAAACCAAACCGGCCGGAAGATTCTTCTGCCAATAATCGTTGTAAATTCATGCAAGCGGCTTCTGGTTCGAGCATTAAAGCCAACACTGTGGCGTAGGGAGCTACAACCAAATCATCTTCCAAGCCTCTTTTAAAGCCTAATTCAGGGACACCAAAAGCGCGATATTGATATTGCAGATTGATATCGACAGCGTGATACCCCGATTCAGAAATACCCCAAGGAACTCCTCGGTGAATGCCGTACTCGATTTGCTTACTGACAGCAGATCGGCAGGCTTGATCGAGTAGGGTGTTAGGATAACTGGGCATGACAATTAGTGGCATCAGATACTCAAACATTGAACCGCTCCAGGACATCATAATCATTTGTCCTTGACGGCTCACCACTTGCATTCGTCCTAACGCAAACCAACTTTCTTGCGGGGCCTGCCCTTGTGCGATAGCTACAAAACTAGCCAACCTTGCTTCCGAAGCTAATAAGTCGTATTCGTTGCGGTCTAGCGTTTGATTATCCACATTGTAGCCGATGGCCATTAATCCCCGGGCTGGATTATACAGAAAATTCATATCCATTTGGGCAAAAGCAAACGCCTGCTCGACTAAATTTTCGATCATGGCTAAACGAGAGGCGGAAATACTACCGGCAAGATCATTAACAGGAGCTAATAATTTTAATTCTTCTCTTAAGGCATAACATTGCAACAGTAGTTTTTGCGACCAAGGTTGCAATAATTCAATGGCGATTTGCTCAGCCGCAGTACACAGGGCTTCAACACTGCGAATGGCATTAGGCCACGATATAAATTGTGCTCGCGCTTCTGTTAACAGCTCTAAAAAAGCATTTAAAGAATCTTTAGAGAAATTAGCTGTTTCTTTTAAAACTTCGGCAGTATCTTCCAACCCATCAAGGTATCGAGTGTGTAATACCGGTGCATCTATAATTTCCAAAAGACCTTGCCGCAAAGTTAACAGATGTCCCGCCAAGTTGCCGTCATCCACCGTTGAGACGTAACGCGGCCGCAAAGGTTCAAGGGTTTGAGTATCGTACCAATTATAAAAATGGCCTCGGTATCGTTCCAATTGGCTCAAGGTTTTGAAAGTATTGCTGGTTCTTTCCAGTAATTGCCGGCTGGTGATATAGCCAAAATCGAAAGCGCTAAGATTAGCTAATAACGATAAGCCTATATTGGTGGGTGAAGTCCTGTGAGTCAATAACTCGACCGGGCCTTCCTGATAATTATCCGGAGGCAGCCAATGATCTTGTTCAGTAACGAAAGTATCAAAATAATCCCAGGCTTTTCGAGCCATTTTGCGCAGGAACCGGCTCTGTTCTTCATTTAGCACTGACTGTTTTTCTAAGATCGGCCGGCTAACCAAATGAGCGAAAAACGGCGCTAATATCCAAAGCGCCAATACCCAGGAGGATAGCATCAGCATCCAATACTCGCCATTGGCGATTAACACCATCGCTCCGGCTATTCCGAAAAACGGCGCAACCCATAAGCGCTTTAACAATGCCGACGGATTATCTTTAATCTGACGTTCAATTTGATTTGAAGGGGCCCATTCTAATAAATGGCGATGAGTGCAAAACATACGCCAGCAGCTTCTGAAAATGGAATCTAAACTATACCAGGCTTCATGGGGTAAGCAGGCAATGTAAAAAATTAATCGATATATTTTTCGAAAGGTATCTGTGCGCAGCAATGCTAGATGTTGGTGGATCAAAACATCTTTTGGTTTGCGCAGCAGTTCATATAAAGTGGTTAAAACTGTGGGCAAACCCATGATTGCGATGATCAATTCGAACCAAAAAAAATGCGGTCTAGGTGCTACGGTCCAACTTAGAAAAAAAAGCAGCATCAACGCGGGCGCTACTAAACTTCGTCTTAAATTATCGAATATTTTCCATTTTGATAAAGCGGACAGCGGATTTTTTATTTTATCTTTGTTGGGAGTAGGTACTTTTGGAAATAACCATTGTAGCAGTTGCCAATCGCCGCGGACCCAGCGTTTTCTGCGTTTAACGTCGGCAAGATATTGGCTGGGAGAATGTTCAACGACCGGCACGTCACTCAGGAATCCGGCTCTTAAATAACAGCCTTCTAATAAATCATGGCTCAAAATTAAATTTTCAGGAAACCTTGCTGCTAATGCAGTTTGAAAGCAATCTACATCATAGATTCCTTTGCCGGTAAAGGAACCCTCTTGGAACAGGTCTTGGTAAAGATTAGAAACTGTTCGGGTGTACGGGTCAATTCCCGATTCATTGCCACATAGCCATATATAACGGCTGTTATGAGCATTGCCCATGGCTTCGCCAATTAGCGGCTGTAAAATTCCATAACCGGAAGTTACTCGCTGCTTTTCCGGATCGTAATGAGGGCGATTCAGCGGGTGCGCCATTGCACCTACTAATTGCCGTGCAGTTTGCCGCGGCAGTTGAGTGTCGGTGTCTAAAGTAATAACGTATTTTATTTCATGAAAAAAACTAGTATCACCGACTATTAAAGAAAAATTGCTGCGGACCTTTTGTTTAATCAGCGCATTTAAGTCGTTGAGTTTGCCTCTTTTTCTTTCATAACCCATCCAGACTTGCTCTGAGCTATTCCATTTTCTAGGGCGATGTAATAAGAAAAAAATATCCTCATCACCGGTACGGTAAAATCGATTTAATGAATTGATGCTATCTCTTGCGGCCACTAATAATAGCTGATCGTTTTCCATCTGTTCGCAAGGAGCATCATTAAAATCAGTGAGTAAAGCAAAAGAGAGATGTTGCTCCCGATTACCTAAAAAGCGCACTTCTAATGATTCCACCAACGACTCAATGTCTTGCAGATTGCCCAAGAGTGCAGGTACCACAATTAAGGTGCGGTATTGTTGAGGAATTCCCTTGCTGAAATCTAGTTTTGGCAATGGCCGTGGTTTGGTAAACAGCATCAAAATCCAATTAGTCATTTCCAATGTAAATTGGCTGATGGCTAAACCTAATGCTATGGCTAAAACCGGAGCCCAGACTAGACCTATGCCGGTCAATTTGGCTTGGTATACCAGTAACCCGGTCAATATTAGTGTGCTTAGTGTAATGAAACCAAAATATTTCACTAAAGCTAGTTCAGTCCAGCTATCTTTGATGGTGGGTTTTTCGTTGCCTTTAAGATATTGTTTAAAATCAGCATAGCCTTCACCGGCTAGGTAGTAACCGATATGTTTGCGTTGGTCGGTAGTATCAACCTGGGCATTTTGAGCTGTTTCTAACGCTGCTGCGGCAACTTCTGTTTCGGAATGATGAGTAGATCGCGCCAATTTTTCTACAATGTGACGATAAAGATCGCGGCTGGTAAAATCCATATGAGCATAGATTGCAGCCGGGTCTTTTCGAAGAATCTGTTCAATTACGCTGACTTTTTCTACAAACTCACGCCAATCGGTGTCGCTGACTTGACGCAGACTAGCCAAGCTATTACTGACAGTGACCTGATTTAAAGCCTGCTGGGTATTTTCAGCTTCCACTAACTGCTCAATGGTTTTGCCTTCCTCTGCCAGCTCTTGTTGAATCCAAGTTAAGGGCATGGGTAATGAGGCGTTTTGCAAGCGTCTGGAAAATTCGGCCACAAATGCTTTGATCATCGGTGGTTCAGAGCGCACCATATCAGCGATAACTAAAACCAATTTTTTAGGTTGCGCAATGGCTGCTTCCAGGACCTTATCGGCCCAATAATTTGCTAGTTTATGGCCATTCCAATTGTCAATAATCTGAGCGCTAACATGACTTAAATTTTCGATCAAAGCTGAACGAATCATGATTGGTAAGGCCCATAATTCCCCTAATTTTAATGGAGTGATCGTTTGGTAAGTGCGGATAAAGCGGTTTAAATTAGCTAAATTCCAACTGCCATCGCTATGTTCAATCACTTGCAGGGCAATATCGTAAATACGAGGGTAACCTTTTTCGAAGCAACCTCCAGTTAGTTGGGGCAAATCTCTTTCATAATTTTTAGGTAAATGCCGCTTAATCATGCGGATTTGCTCTTCAATTAAATAAAAATTATCCAGCAGCCAGGCTCCTGCAGGAGTGATTCGGTGATGACTGCTGGTGACTTCCAATAAAATTTCTCTAGCTTTTAATAGAGTTTGCTCGCTTGCGGCTAAGCGCTTCAATAAGATGCCGCCGGTGGTTTTGGCAGCGAGTTGGTGTGATTTAGCCAACACCAGCGCATGTTTTTCCATTTGTTCGATGCTCAATGGCTCAGACGAGCGCTGCTCAGTGATCAGATGTTTTGCTGAACTGATTTTTTTCAACTTATTTTTTTCCTACTAATGCACTTGCAGCAGCTTGATCCAAGTACCAAATCACTTGACCTTGGATACTTTTGATCAGTTGCGCTGGATAGCGCACTGGATCGTATTGACCTTGTAAAATTGCTTTTACTGCTTCGGCTTTTTCTGCACCGGTGACTTGAAAATAAATTTTTTTACTCTGGTTGATCACCGGTGGGGACAAACTAATTCGATACATATTCTGCTTTGGCGCCCAAAGCGCAATGACCATTGGGTCATTTTCAATTGCAGGATTATCCGCATAATAATTAACTGCATCAGTAAACGGCATTAAAGAGGCCGTGTGGCCATCGTTTCCTGCACCTAAATAACAAAGATCAAAACTAGGCAGTTGTTGCTCATTGATATGAAACACGTGCAATAATTGCTGTCGGTAATCCGCTGCGCTTAGTTGCGGATCAGCTAATTCGGTATTAACCGGAAAAATATTTTCTTTGGGTGCTGGAATTTTTGCAAATAAATGCACCTGCGCCATGTGATAGTTACTTTCCGGATCATTGAGCTTGACGTATCGTTCATCAACGAAAAAGAATTGGATTTTTTCCCAGGGAATGTCATTTTTAAATCGATCTTCCGACAACATATCAAAGAAAAATTGCGGAGTTTTGCCACCGGATAAGGCAACCTTCAGCTTATTTTTGTTGGTGATTTTCTTTTTAATTTCCATCAGAAAATCTTCGGCTGCTTGTTCAAAAAGCGCGGTGCTATCCTTAAATATTTTTACATTAACCATTGTCTGCCATCTACCTTCAGTAAATTTTCTGCCGCTGCTGGACCCCAAGTGCCAGCAGCATAATTAGGAAATTCGCGTGCTGGTAGGGCGCTCCATACATCTAGAACCGGTTGCAAAATACTCCAAGCGGTTTCTACCATTTCGGCATGCTCAAATAATGTGTGATCTCCATTCATACAGTCGTACAAAATCGTTTCATAACCTGTTTGCGGCTCGGTGCCAAAATAATCGCTGTATTTGAAATCCATATTAACTTGACCCAGTCGCAGCGATCGTCCTGGAACTTTAGCGTTAAAACGTAATGAAATACCTTCATTAGGTTGAATGTTGATTCGCAATAAATTCGGCATAATTTGTTTGCTGCCATGAGTAAAAAGATTGGCTGGCTCTGCTTTGAATTGGATAATAATTTCAGAGGAACGGGTGTGCATACGCTTGCCGGTTCTGAGATAGAAAGGAACATTAAACCATCGCCAATTATCAAGCATTAACTTTAAAGCTGCAAAAGTTTCTACTTTAGAATTGGGGTCTACATTGGGTTCTGAACGATAGGCCAATACTGATGAGCCGTTGATTCTTCCCGGCCCGTATTGTCCACGAACTGCTTGTTGCAATACTTGCTCAGGCGTATAAATCCGTACTGCATGCAGCGATTTAGATTTTTCGCTTTGTATATACTCGCTGGTGAACGATACGGGAGGCTCCATAGAAATCAAACTGAGTAACTGCAATAAATGACTTGAAAACATATCCCGCAAAGCTCCGGCTTGTTCATAAAAATTTCCGCGAAGCTCAACTCCCAAAGTTTCGGCAACGGTAATTTGGATATGATCGATATATCTCCCATTCCAAACCGGTTCAAATATCCTATTAGAAAAGCGCAATGCTAATAAATTCTGTACGGTTTCTTTTCCCAAGTAATGGTCAATACGAAAAATTTGTTCTTCTTTTACTAATTGTAATAATTGTTGATTGAGTTTTTTGGCGGATACTAAATCATGGCCAAAAGGTTTTTCAATGATAATTCTTCGGAAAGAATTATTAGGAGATTCTTCCAATAATTTTGCATGATGTAATCCTGTGGTGATCGAAATAATTAATTCAGGTGGAACCGCAAAATAAAACAGACAGTTTTGACTAGTGCCACTGGCTTCGAGTTCAGTCAGTTTTTTTTTTAATTCTTGATAAGTGCTTGGGTCATCAAAGTTTCCAGAAAGATAATGTACTTGTTTTATCAATTGTTTGCCAAACGCTTTGGCTGATTCGCTTTTAACAAATTGATTGATATCTAAGCCAAGTTGTTCTTGAAAGGCTTCGGTTGATAATTTTCTTCTGGCTACACCAACGATTGAAAAATGCGGGTCTAATAGTCCTTCACTTCCTAGATTACAAAGGGCAGGGTACAACAAACGTTTGGTTAAGTCTC
>JAFEDN010000390.1 GCA_018241585.1 Pseudomonadota bacterium
TTGTTTGACCAGGAAATGTTTAAATAGTAGCCAGTATAACAACAAACGAGGTAAACAATGACCCATTCTTTTAAAGTAGTCCGATTTTTTCACTCTTTCTTGGTACGCCCGGTCCGCCCAGGGATGCGTACTTTAGCGGTGGCCTTAGCTGCTTTTGTAGGATTGGCTGGTCACTTTTTAGAAAATAGCCCTATATTGAAAGAACTGGACGTATCCTCGGTAGTCGAGCAGATCCACGTAACCCTCGAAAGAAAAGAAGAAATTCGAGAATTCAGCAATTCCGCTCTCTAAAAACCTATTTTCCTTAAAATTTTTATCACCACAATTATAACCAACGCTAAAGCATAAACAGCTATCCAAATAGCATTGCTACTTTTCCTTTTTTCTGAGCGGACCCATACATTGACAGGCGCCGACACAAGGTGTACCCTTCTAGGGTACACTTGGAGATTAAAGCATGATCAGAGCAAACGCCAAAGAAGCTAGAAAACAATTTAGTCACTTGATGGATCAAGTGGAGAATGGTGAGGAAGTTTTTATCTTGCGACGGGGGCAGATTGTAGCTCATATTATACCTTATTCAAAAGCCGCAGCAAAACCCTTGCCCAGTTTAAAACAATTTCGCAGCACCATCCAATTAACAGGGAAACCAGTGAGTGAAATGATTACCAAAGCAAGAGCCGAAGAATGATTGAAAAAGCCTACATAGATACCAGCGTGTTAGCCGCTTATTACTGCCCTGAAAAAATCAGTGAGAATGCTGAGCAATGCTTACAATCTATTAAAGCTCCTTTTATCAGCCACCTTACTGAAGTTGAGCTGTTTTCAGTATTGTCAAAAAAATATCGTAAAAAAGAACTTAATAAAAAAAATGTCCAAAAAATTTTAGACACTGTTAAAATCCATCTTCAGGAAAACTATTATCAAAGAATTCTCGTAAAAACTGCACATTATCTTTATGCGGCTGATTTACTGGCGTCTCTAAATCATGCGATTCATTCTCTGGATGCTTTACATCTTTCCATTGCTACCTGTGAAAAGACCCCTTTGATCACTGCCGACAAAAATTTGGCAAAAGTGGCTAAAAAAATTCAGACCGTAATCCATCTCATCAAATAAAGATGAGCGCGGTCATTTTTTAGAAAACAGCCCTCTATTGTCGGGCCCTCAAAAGGTCCGACCTCCCGCTTTAACAGGAATCAGACCCCACCCTCCATAGGGCAAACCCATCCACGGGTCGGCAAGACCTTTTCAGGGGCTGGCCCCCAGAACCCATCTTACAGAACCCCTGCGTCACTGATGCAATCCTGGGTAATTATATAATATAAACGTTTGTTTTTTAACACTTTATTTTGTAGGAAACTTTCTACAAATTATGTCACGGCGGTATTGCATATTGTT
>JAFEDN010000391.1 GCA_018241585.1 Pseudomonadota bacterium
ATAACTGGCAAAGAGATTAACCCCAGTCGTGATTGGCTTAACCCCGCCGCCCACTATTTGAAAACCAGTGAAGCATTGCATAAAGTAAGAAATTGGTTTAAGCGCCAAGAGCAATCCAAATATCTGGCTATGGGCCAAACTCAATGGGAAAAATTAGCGCGCCGCGAGGGAGTGCCTAAAAATTTAGCCGAAAAAGCACTGCCGTTTTTTAAATTTAAAAATTTAGCAGAACTGTATATTGCTATTGGCTCAGGCAACTTAGGAGCTATTTCAGTATTGCATCGCGTTCGTCCTGAAGAGCTAAAAAAAGAGCTGGTTCCTGAAAAACTAATCGAAAAACCGGTTAGTATTAAAACCGGCGAATTTCAGTTGGAAGGGACTGCCAACTTACTAACCCAATTGGCCCGTTGCTGCAAACCTATCCCAGGGGATGCGATTTTAGGTTACATTACCAAGGGCCGTGGTATTTCAATCCATCAACAATCCTGTAGAAACATCCAATATATTTCCAAAAAACACCCTGAAAGATTATTTTTGGTCAGTTGGGGTAAAGAAACCAAAGATATTTACCCTGTCGAAATTCAAATTGAAGCAGAGGATCGAGCGGGTTTAGTGAGAGATATTTCTAACGTGATCGCAGCGCATCATTTATCTTTGCTGGGTTTAACAACACAGGTCGACAAGCTAAAAAATCTGGCTTATATTAAAATCCATTTTGATATTCCGGGATTGGATTTATTAAATAAAATTTTGCAACAGTTGTCGCAAGTGCCTGGCGTGGTTCGGATACACCGAAGATAACATAGTTCATCAATAATTATTCTTCTTCTTGATTATCAGATTTTAGAGACTTTAAACTGTCTGCTACTGAACCGGTTTTCAGATAGGTAGAGATTCCTTCAATTAAGCTGTCTCTAACTTTAGGGAAAAAACCTAACACTAAACCTGAAGTTAAAGCAGCCGCCAAGGTTCGAAAGGGATAATGCTGAACTAGATTTAATGCTTCACCTGCGGGATCGGTTGTTACATCTTGATATTTCTGTTGTAGCTTTTTAGGAACTTTTACCTTAAATAAAGTGGATTTGATCACCATCGCCAACAGTAATAATAAAATAGCAATTATCAAGAAAGCACCGCCGCAACAAAGCGTTGCCAATGCTTTACTGTGAACCAGTGATAGAAAATAAAAATATAGCGCTGAAATAAAAAACCCCGTTCCGACCAAGGTCAGGATAAGCGCAATTATTGATAAAATAACGATTAAAATTATTTTGATCATGCTTATCCTTACCTAGATACCAAGGTGAAAGAATTGCTCAGTAAACTACTACGTTAAAAAATTAACGCTTTCTTCTAAACATTCTTTTAAGAAGACCACCTAAAATA
>JAFEDN010000392.1 GCA_018241585.1 Pseudomonadota bacterium
GCCTTCCAAGGCAATTGGAAACATAATACCACGGCCTAAAAATAACGCCTGCTGTTTATCTGCAAGCATTCTGGCTAAAGTCTGAATTTGATCTTCCAATGCTAAAGTTTGCCGCACTAATTGCGGTAATTTATTTAAAGAAGCCAAAGAATCTTTTTTATGCGTGTGCGGCGGCCCTAAATGCAGAGACAATAACAGTAAAGCCAGTAACTGGGCAGTGAAAGTTTTAGTAGCAGCCACCCCAATTTCCGGACCGGCGCGAGTTAGCAGGGCCAAATCGGTCTCACGCACTAAGCTGCTTTGCGCTACATTGCAAATAGCAATGCTGCCTGCGTAACCTAATTGCTTTGCTTGGCGTAAAGCGGCTAAAGTATCTGCAGTTTCACCCGATTGTGAAATGGCCACAAATAAAGTATTTGCTTCCACTACCGGATGACGATAACGGTATTCGCTGGCTACTTCTACAGTGCAGCCGATGCGCATATTTTCTTCCAGCCAATGTTTGGCTACTAAACCCGCATGATAACTGGTGCCGCAAGCCACAATGTGAACACGTTTTATCTTTGCAAGGATTTCATTAGCGCGTGGCCCCAGCCATTCCGGGGCCAGGTTATCTTCAATCAAATGTTCCTTCAAAGTTTGTGCCAAAGTTTCAGGCTGTTCGTGGATCTCTTTGAGCATAAAATGACGATAACGGCCCTTAGTGCCGGTTTCGCTATTAATATCGACTTGCTGCACTGATCGTTGCACTTTTTGATTTTGTGCATCATAGATTTCCACATAGTCACGGCTGATAGCAGCGACATCACCTTCTTCTAAATAAATAAACCGCTGAGTGACTGGGAGCAGCGCCAAAGGGTCTGAGGCGATGAAATGTTCACCAATTCCTACACCGATCACTAAAGGGCCGCTCATGCGAACAGCAAATAACCGATCCGGAAGCTTCTCGTTGATGATACCCAGCACATAGGCCCCTTTTAATAGCGCTTTGGTTTGGCGTATTGCAGTTAACATATCAGTATTTTGTTGCAACTGATAATAGAGCAGATGAGCAACCACTTCGGTATCCGTTTCACTTTGAAATTCAAATCCTTTAGCTTGTAAGTCTGCTCTTAGCTGTGCAAAATTTTCGATAATACCGTTATGAACCACGGCAATTTGTTGGTGGGAATATAAAGGATGAGCATTTCGTAAGACCGGCTTACCATGTGTGGCCCAGCGAGTGTGGGCAATGCCAATTTGACCATTTAGCGGCTGGTTTTTATAAAGCACTTCTAATTCACTCACTTTTCCGGCGATGCGCAATCTCTCTAATTTGTGTGATTGCTGAGCAATTACCGCTACTCCGGCAGAGTCATATCCTCGATATTCCAATCTTTTTAGGCC
>JAFEDN010000393.1 GCA_018241585.1 Pseudomonadota bacterium
TCTCCTCTCCCTTGCGATCCCTCATCAGGATAAGTCTTTCAATATTTCATGAGCTTATAGGTAATTTTTGCTTCAGCGGGAACTACTGCGGCTTAATCCTAGGGCTCCATCACTTCAGCCTTTCGATTTACAGCCTGCAATTTCTCTTGCCTACGCATAATCAGCTTCTATTGCATTACTGCAGCTCATCCAAGACTAGATATTGAATGTCGCCGGTTCCACTTTTCCCGTCGCACTTCCAACGACTAGCGAAGGCGTATTTAACTGGCGCACCAGTAACTCCAACTGCTGTGTGCGGGTCATCCACAAGGATTGGAGTGCTTTGAGGTCTCCGAGGGCACTGGACCTACCCACCTGCCATCCCTGCAACCCAACGCATCGAGCCTCGAGCGCACTCTGCTTAGACCACCGCAATCTGCAAAAAGCAAAATCAAGTCCAAGTTTATCTTTGGAAGAAGGCGCAATATACCATGACCCTTTTCTATATTTTGATTGAGTATGCACCCATATTTCAGGAACCTCCCGTGTCCGCGGTAGCTTCGATTCCCACTCTTGCGGGCCCAGCTCAAACGGCCGGTCACCACGGCAATATTCATTCACCACATGCGCGGGTAACCGCGTTTGCGCTCCGCCCACCTTTTTGCACCACTGATCTTACGCCCGTTGATCATAAACGTCATCCACATACCCCCGCAAATCCATATCCATATACACCTGTAATGCATCCGTCAGCTCTTTCAGACTAAAATGGTGACCATGCGCCGTACCTTTGGATTCCAACGCCTGTAATTGTTCCGCTTGCGCTTCTTTCGGCAGGTACTTTTGAATCATGGTCCACATGTGATAATCCATCGCCCATAACGCGTATTGGAACGCCGTGATTTGTTTAAATTCTCGACCCGATAAATCCGTTACTGTTCCGTGATATAACAGTAAATCAGGATTGGCTTTAACTGCTCCAAATCCTAACAGCCCTCCCAATTTGCCTTTGAGCATCTCTTCGGCTTTATCCTGTTCGCCTTCCACCACGTATTGCAGCAATTGCTTCAGTGCTTTCGCATCCGCCGGCTTCAGTAACGGTTTCGGCGCGGGGATCAGTGTTTGGGAACTGGACGACAATATTCCTGAACTCGGCGATACCGGCTCAGAGAATGAGTCATCCTGCGACTTGATCACGGGGTCCACTGGGCGGGTAAATTCAGTATCGATACCGCGGTCAAGCCGGAGTATGACAGACTTGGGGGAACTGGTTTCATTCTTGGGACCGGTCGGATTTTTTTTCAACTCCGCTCGTTGACGTTTGATTTCTCGTTCCGGTTCTACCTCGGCCTTTAATCGCGCACGCTTTTCCATCACCTTTTCCAATTGCACTCGCCGCTGTTCAT
>JAFEDN010000394.1 GCA_018241585.1 Pseudomonadota bacterium
AACACACAAATCAACTAACTACACCTCGAATTTATTAGTGAAGTTGGCAGGATTGCGTTTGGTGACTGTGCAAAAAGTTGGAAAAAATCGTTATTACACGCCGGAATTGGACGCGATCATTGCTTATGGTACTCTTTAGGATTATCGAAATATAATGAAGAAGCATTTTAACAGTGTTGATTTTGTTAATGGTTATACTATTTTTAATATTGGCGGTAATAACTACCGGCTTATTACGGCAATCCATTACAATGCACAGCATTGTTACATTAGAGAAATATGGACTCATGCTGAATACAGCAAAACTTACAATCAAGTGAAATTAAAGAGAGGTGAATTATAAGCATACCCAAATTAGCGATTGATTATATTGATCGAAAAACAGCGCATAAATTTCATTTGCCGGTGTCTATATTCAGAAAACCTCAAAATATAAAAAAATATTCTAGACTCCAAAGAATATTGGATGAATTAATTGATGTAGTTCGGGCTAACGAAAAACATCCCTTAGCCTTAGTGATGCAAATTATCGGCGAAAACTTAGAGCAATATGACAACGAACACTATCCTGATATTGGTCAGGGTGTAAATGAAATTGATATGATTAAATATTTAATGGAGTCTCATCACCTCCATCAAATAGATCTAGCAGATATGTTTGGTAGCCAGGCTAACGTATCTAAATACTTGAGCAGTGAACGCTGTTTGTCAAAGAATCAGATTATCGGATTAAAAAAGAAATTCGGAATTAGCGCCGACTTTTTTATGCGTTAAGGATTTATTTGTCACAAGCACACTGAATGAGATGATTGTCATCGTTAAACGTTGCTCACGATTTCTGCTTTTTTAACTATCCCTTAGTTCAGTCCCACGCAATATCCATCCGCACCAGAAATGGCGTTGCGGCTTGAATAGTGGTCATGCGGATAAAATAGACAATCTTATTGACCGGTCAAATTTTTTCAGTTGCGGAACGGTTATCTTTCCGTGATAATTTCTCGTCCCTATTCAAAATAATTGTTATATCCGGAATCACAAAAAAGGAGTTTGCCATGAAGCCATCCCCATACCAACCGCAGTCAGATCAATATTCATTTTTACAAGATAGTTCGCTGATTACAGAGCTACCACCGGAACAACGCGGTCAAGAGCCGCAAATCCCTCTACTAAAAGCCGAGCAAAAAATTTTGTCGCCCGTCAAACCCACGCTGGCGCAATTGGACCTCGAGGGCAATTTAGTCATTAATATGACTATCCCTGCCGGCGAATTGTCGCCGATGACTCCAGAAAACAAAATTGGGCAAGGCGGCTTTGGTGTCGTTTATAAAGGCATTTATAAGGACAAACCCGTAGCGATCAAACCACTGAATGCGGGCCTTAGCG
>JAFEDN010000395.1 GCA_018241585.1 Pseudomonadota bacterium
TAGCAGCTTGCTATGGGGAGAGTCGGGTTCTTCCAGGTAATGTGCCACTTCATCAAAGCCATCCAGGATTAATAAAGTGCGTGTATTCTGTTTAGGGTTGAGAATCGCTTGCAACTCTTTAAATCGTTCTGCCGGGGCATCTGTCGGACAATAACTTTCAAAGATAAACGCGGCCAGTTCTTCCTGGAAATGTTCGGTCACCGGCCCGCTTAACCAGCGACGTAGCGGTACCCATAACACGTAATCATACTCACGATGAAACAACCCAGTAGTGGCCCATTGCCAGGCGATATATTGACTAAAGGTAGTTTTACCTATACCCGCCCGGCCTTCTACTAATACGCGTCGAATCGGTTTGGCATGGGAAGCTTTATCCGCAGTAAAAATCGCCTTAATCTCCAGCGGCTTTTTCACCTTATGCCAGTCTTCTTCCCTCTGCAATTGGCTTGACCAGTCCGGTTGATCGCTTTTTTTATCACCCAATTTTGTTTCTTTTTTTAGTTTTTGTGCCTGTCTACGTATCCGTTCTTCCTGCGCACTTTTTCTGTTAATGGTTAAACTCACTGCCTGAATCGGAAACGGTTTATCACTTAACGGCATCAATAAGCTATGTTTATCGCGATAGGCGCATTGCAGGGTTTGTTGAAGTTTAGGATAAGCCAGTGATGGAGGTCCTAATGGAGAGGGATGTTTTTTGAATTCTGTTTCATCTTTGATTTCTAAATTTGGGGAAAACTGCGGTATTATCTCGCCAAACCGGCTGGGAGTATCTGCGTCCACACGGACTTTACTTTCTTTAACTTTAGTTTCGGATTTGTTATCTGAACAAGAAGCAGAAAGGGATGCTTTGAGGGGTGATTGCTCTTTCATAAAAAGGCTCCTATTGAAACAGAGTAGATTTCACTATCGAGAACACCAAAAATATGTGCGGTATCTTAAGTTGCTAAATGACGAGCTACTAACTATTATATTTAATTATCAAATAAATAGAAATGTAATCCTTTGAAGAGGAAAAATTAGAAAATCTTAATGATTCAAAACTATCTGTTTGAATCTAACTCTTGATTTAAAAATAACTCCATAAGAACCGCTAACAGCGTTAAAAGCATTAATTCCAAATCGTCCCAATGGGTACAGCATATAACTGGTCACCAAATGGGGCCGTATGATCCCCGTCATATAGTAAAATCCCAATCAGAAAATCATTCCCTACGGACTGCTTTAAGCGTTCTAAGCCTTGGAAACTATCTGCATTGATCGGCGCACCGGCTTTTACTTCGATACCAATCACTTTGCCATCGGCTCTTTGCAATACAAAGTCCACTTCAATTTTATCTTTATCCCGATAATGGAAAAAATAAAGCGGTTCATTTAACCGTAAAA
>JAFEDN010000396.1 GCA_018241585.1 Pseudomonadota bacterium
TGGTACAATTTACAGCGATTTTTTGAAGATCCTGTAACTTAACTTTAGTTCCCTTTTCTATAATTTGATCTTGCATTGCTCTTATACCTTGAGGAGCAAGTGAAGAAAATTTGCTTTTACTGACCCAAAATCGATCGTTTAAGATAAATTGTAACAGACCTCTCATCGGTTGTTGCTGGGATTGAGCCATAACTACTTTTTTGAGGTAAGTCGCTGCATGTTTGGTATTGAGGTCTTCAGTGCGGCGGAATTCTTGACAGGCTTTTTCATGTAAATATTCAACAAACGGGGTCGCTTTACCTTCAGTTAAGTAATCATGAGCCAAGAGTTCCCGTCCAGTGACTGTAACCTCTTCTTTAACCTCGCCTGAACTTCGTATAACTTTTACGGAGGTCGACAATACTTTTTCTATAGCTGCAGGGCCTTGGGTAAAATCAATATCTGCAACTAGACAAGCTAGTTTTTCATTAATAGGCAAAGGCCGATCATCATCCTGTTTTGTTTCTAATAATGAATCTGGTATGGACCTCTTTATTTCTGATTTGGTTTCGGAGGGTTGATTAGCCATCTCTTGAACCATGGCAATTTCCAGCTTATCGGCAATAGACTTAGCCTCTAACGTCACCAAGGCGCATTGTTCTAATGGATAGGCTGGATAGTGTAATTTAGCGTCATTAGCAACAGCAGAAATATAACGTTGCATTAAACTGGCTTGCTCGGTCCATTGTTGACGAATCATATTGTTTATTTGAGCGCGAATTACTGGCTGGAGCGCAACCGGTTTTTTGAAAAAGTGCTTGGTAAAAATTTGTTTTTCCAAGGGACCTAAAAAAGGATAAATTTTTTGTACGAAATCCAGCAAAATAAAATCTGGTAGCTGATCCTGTCTATCCATGGTGATAATTAAGCTTAAATGTCCTTTAAAGAGCGTGTCAAAATCATCTACATGCCGCAACTGAGTAAAACCATTATGATAAAATTGGTATAAATGAATTAAAGTTTGCCTTGCGGTTGATGCAGTTTTACAGTTAGGAATTTTTGCTACTAATAAGTTATAAAATTTCCAGGTTTCTGTTTTTCTTGCTGTTTGTATTTCCTGAATAATAGGTTTACCGAAACGTTTTGTGCAGAGTGCTAAAAAATACTGAATATCTCGAGTACCTAAATTATGCAACCTTTCAACACTAAATTTTAAAATAAGTGATTTTAAATCAATAAGGGAGCGAGGTGAATATTCTAATGAATAAATTAAAGCTTCAAAATCCTTTTGAATATTAGTAAATTTTGGTGAGACTAATAAACCATGTGCGTGTCTTAGGGCGCCATTGTAGATTTGGATTCCTTGCTGTAATGATTTTATTTGACGGCTATTTAAACGCT
>JAFEDN010000397.1 GCA_018241585.1 Pseudomonadota bacterium
AAATAATATATTCTTCGGCGTCTCGGCTGGTCATAATGGCTGTTTTTTGGTGCAGGGCTTCCCGTAAACAACGTCTGCCAATTTCGGCAGCGGCTTGTAGTTGGCAGTATTTTGCTAAACCTAAAGAAGGTTCGGAACAAAAATTTTCCAAACTGGCGGAAAGGATGCCGCGGACCCCTTTAAAATTTTGCAGTAGTTTTCGAGCGACATCCACGGCGCTTTGACCCTTTTTCCCATGGCGAATCAAAATGGCTAATAACTCTGCATCAGTTAAAGAATGTGCACCATTTTGCAGCAAGCGTTCTCTGGGACGTTCATTGAATGGCCAGTGTGTTATAGTCATGCGGTATATTATTATGAAAATCTGAGCGGTGTTAATACCGTAATTTCTATGATATCTTTTTTAGAGCATTTTTAAGGAGAGATTAGGATGCATAAGGTTGAGGTCAAAATTTTAGATAGTAGGATAGGGGACAGCTTCCCTTTGCCTCAATACGCTACTGAAGGATCAGCGGGTTTAGATTTGCGAGCATGTTTAGATCATGCTTTATTGCTAAATCCCGGTCAAGTTGAATTGATTCCTACTGGATTGGCCATTCATATTGCTGATGCTAATGTTGCGGCAGTGATTCTGCCTCGTTCGGGCTTGGGACACCAACATGGCATAATATTAGGTAATTCAGTGGGTTTAATCGATTCGGATTATCAAGGACCGTTGATGATTTCCCTTTGGAATAGAGGGATAAAACCTTATAAAATAGAGCCTGGAGAGCGTGTAGCGCAGTTAGTGATGGTGCCAATTTTAAAAGCAAAATTTGAGGTTGTAGATGATTTTAAACAAAGTAAGCGGGGAGGAGGAGGTTTTGGCAGCTCAGGGAAGAACTAATCGTGTTAGTTACCAAATTCCCAAAAAATTACCTAAAGAAGTATTCCGAGCTTATGACATTCGCGGGTTAGTAGATTCTGAACATATTACCCCTGATTTAGCTTATGCTGTGGGTTTGGCAGTGGGAACACAGGCCAGAAACTTAGGACAAAACGCTATTATTGTTGGTAGAGATGGCCGTTTGTCAGGACCAGCTTTGCACCCTGCATTATGCGCGGGTCTTTTGGCGGCTGGAGTAAATATTGCAGATATCGGAATTGTGCCAACGCCTCTGGTCTACTACGCTACTTTTCGTTATGGCATTCCTTCAGGAGTCATGATCACAGCCAGTCACAATCCAGGAAACCATAATGGCTTTAAAATTATTTTAGATGGCAAGACCTTAACCTCAAATGATATCCTGGCTATTTACAATCAAATTTTAGAGCAACGCTTTGTAAGTGGTCATGGCCAGAGTACGGTTTTGGGATGTGTCATTGATGATTATAT
>JAFEDN010000398.1 GCA_018241585.1 Pseudomonadota bacterium
ATAAAATGTTAACTTGCCATCCCGCTTCCTGATATCCATACTCTTTTGGCGAATGACTCAGTAATTCTTTCAGGTTTTCTTCAATGACCAGGGCTTTTTTTGCTGGTCGACCAGGTTGTTTTTTAGTTTTTAAACCAGTCATGCCTTGATTCAGATAGCGGCTAAGCCATAAACGAATGGTTATGACACTTCGCTTCAAATGCTCTGCTATTTCAGGAGGAGATTTACCATCAGCTGCTAATAAAACATAATAAGCACGCTCCCCCACACTTGATTTACGATGCAGTCTCAACTGCGCTAAGGCTGCTTTTTCTTGTGCAGTCAACGATATCCTTATCATGGGTTTCCACTCATTAATTTTAATGAACACAAGTACACAGTGATTTTAATATTTGGGATAGATATTTAATGAGGTCTGCTTATCTTCCAAAAAATTACTGAACAGGCGCTTATTATAAAGACAAACGTTTTAGAAGCAAATAAGATGCTCCCGACTTTATATTTGATCGATGGTTTTATATACTTGTCCGTGATGATCATGAACCTGGAGACAATAATGAAATCTGAAGTTACTTCTGTCCCTCCTGCTGCGAGCCCGATTGCACTAAAACATTTTGAAGACTCATTAGCCTTTGAAACGGATTGCTGGGATGTACATGCCGCTCTTTCTTCTGGGCAGCCTGATTTTGTTTTGTTGGATGTGCGCAGCCCGGAACTCTATGAAAAAGGACATGTCCCCGGAGCCATTAATTTGCCGCATCGCAAAATCATTGCTGCGAAATTAACGCAATATCCTGAGCCTACTATTTTTGTCGTTTACTGTGCCGGACCACATTGTAACGGCGCTGCACGCGCAGCGATTCGTTTAGCTCGCTTAAATCGACCCGTTAAAATGATGATTGGTGGTATAACCGGCTGGTTGGACGAAGGGTTTAGCTTGGAATCGAAAAACTAAGATCGCCGGAGTATCAGGCTGAGTAAGTACCAATATAAATCATGAACTTAAACATTACAAAAGCTAACCGAGATGATCTGGCACAAATAGTACAATTGCTAGCGCATGATCCCTTGGGAAAGCAACGAGAATCTTTCCAAGAGCCTTTATCTATAGATTATTATCAAGCATTTGAAGAAATTAACGCTGATAAAAATCAATATCTGATTGTAGTTGAAGATAATCATAACCATTCATATCTGGGAAACCGACTAACAAAAATTGTGAAATAAACCCGGCAATATTCTTTTCTCCCAAATTGATACAACCCACGACCAAGTCTCGTGTTTGTGAGGCATCCATTGGTTTGCGCATCGTCGGTGGATTTATAAATAAGCCCTTCTGGGGGGGGGGGGGACCCGGTAATACACTTTC
>JAFEDN010000399.1 GCA_018241585.1 Pseudomonadota bacterium
TGTTTCCCTATGCCGGCGTGATGATCAACCAGATTTTAACCCAATCGAATTTGCAGCCGGTGTACTTGGCGCCGCTGGATTTTATTCAGTTGTATCGCCAACATCAGCAACAACAACAAACCCAGGCGCAACAAGAAAAAATGCAGAGTGGGGCAGCGGTACAATAGCTGCTCAATAAAGGGAGGGTCAGAAAATAAGATTAACCGGACAGAGGTAATTTCACTATGAAAGGAAACCTGCTTAAAAAGGACTGCCGATCTTAACGCCGGCAGGCGTTACTGGATTGGCCTGTACCGGTGATATACCGGCCAGCGAAATCTCAACGACGTTGGGCCTACCCAGGCCCTGAGTCAACAACTTCTAAATATTAACTTGTATGCAAAGGAACAATGCAAATGAAAAATGGACAATTTCCAGCGGTGTTGCCGCTAGCCAGTTTGAACGGCCGGAATGGTTTTAAGATCGATGGCGAAAATAATGGGGATCACTGTGGAGTTTCGGTCAGCAGCGCCGGTGATATCAATGTGGACGGCTATACTGATTTATTGATCGGCGCTGAAGCTCACAATAATTGGGTGGGTCGTAGCTATGTGGTTTTTGGCGGACCAGGAATTGGCAGTTCGGGAATACTGAATTTGGCTGATCTCAATGGCAGTAACGGCTTTAAATTGGATGGTGAAGAAGTCAATGACAGCAATGGCTGGTCAGTAAAAGGTGCGGGTGACGTCAATGGCGACGGCATGGCAGATTTCCTGACCGTCAGCCAGGGTTATAACAGCCTGACCGGGCGGACCTACGTGGTATTTGGCAAAGCAGGTATCGATGAGAGTGGTTTGTTGTCTCTTTCGAGTTTGAATGGCACGAATGGAGTAAAGCTGGACGGTGAAACAACGAATGACTATAGCGGCAACGCCGTTGGCGCCGTTGATCTGAATGGTGATAATTATTCCGACATTTTGATAGGTGCGCCTAACTACAATGGGCTTACTGGCCGCAGCTATGTGGTATTTGGCGCCTCATTAACAAGCTCTGGCAATGGCCAGTTATTGCTATCGACTTTAAATGGAACCAATGGATTCAAATTAGATGGAGAGCCGGGCGGCGGTCAAAGTGGCTGGTGGGTTGACGGAGCGGGAGACATCAACAACGATGGAAAAATGGATTTGTTGGTGAGTGCGTGGCTGCGTAATAGTTTTGCCGGTTGCAGTTATGTGGTGTTTGGCGCTTCGAATTTCTCGGCTATCGTGCCTTTGTCAGGATTGAATGGTACGAATGGGTTTAAATTGAACGGCGAAACCGCCGGGGATCGCAGCGGTGGGGTAATCAGTTCGGCGGGGATGTCAACGCGGATGGGGGGGACGATTTGC
>JAFEDN010000039.1 GCA_018241585.1 Pseudomonadota bacterium
ATTTTCAGCTAAATGCCGATCGACATGACCATTAGCATCCATAAATAAATGACTATTAATGGCAGCAGGGGCGGTTTCCCTAAAATCTAAAACCACATTTTTGCCGCTATTAAGATGAACCAGCATGAAACCGCCGCCACCGAGGTTGCCACAGCAGGGATGAACCACAGCCAAGGCATAACCGACGGCAACAGCCGCGTCGATAGCATTCCCTCCTGCTTGCAAAATTGCTATCCCTGCTTGAGTGGCTAGCACGTTAGCAGAAACCACTGCGGCTTGTGGTGATGAGGTGGGCGGCAGAAACGCGGCATAAGTATCAAAGATGGGTAATAAAGCCAAAAGAAATAAAAGAACTTTCTTCATATCATTCCTTCGATAATTAATCGAGGTCATTTTATGGTACAATCCAAAACCATGTCAAAAATTAAAAAATTAGCGGGGGAAACTGCTATTTATGGTTTTGGCAGCATCGTGCCGAGACTGCTAAATTTCTTACTTTTTCCCTTACATACGCGGGTGTTTGATCCAAGCGCCTACGGAGTGATTAGTTATCTTTATGTGTTTGTGGGTTTTTTAAGCATCGTTTACACCTTCGGAATGGAGACGGCTTACTTTCGATTTGCTACCAAACAAGACGCTAATCCGCAACGAGTTTTTAATATTACCCAAACCGGGGTGTTAATTATCAGTTTTTGTTTATCCGCCCTTTTTATTATTTTTGCCAAACCTTTATCCTATGCTTTAAGTATACCTGGCAAGGTCAGTTATATTTATTTGCTTTCTGCCATCTTGTTCATAGACGCTTCGGTAGCCATTCCTTTTGCTAGATTACGGTTAGAAAAAAAACCGATGCAATTTGCTTTTGCCAAAATTATTAATGTGGTTATTTTAGTAGGGTTAAATATTTACTTTTTTCTGGTGGCTTTTTGGATTACCAACAAAAAAATAACTTGGAATTTTTCGCAAATATCGATTTATATTCATCATTCTCATTATGGTATCGAATATGTTTTTATTGCTAATTTGGCAGCCAACCTGTTTTATTGGCTGTTTTTTCTGAAAATGTTATCTCAGTGGCGGCCTGCTGCGGATAAAAATCTTTTACCGGCTATGTTGAACTACGCGTACCCCATTATGTTTACCGGTTTGGCGGGGATGATTAATGAAATGTTTAGCCGCTGGACCTTGGAATGGTGGCTGCCGGATAATTTTTACCCCGGTAAAAGTTCTATGTACGCTTTAGGGGTTTTTTCTGCTTGTTACAAATATGCGGTTTTTATGAGCTTAACGGTGCAGGCTTTTCGCTTTGCTGCTGAGCCGTTCTTTTTTTCTAATGCTTTAGAAAAAAATTCAGCGCAATTGTTTGCAAAAGTAAATCATTTTTTTGTGATTGTTTGTAGCTTTGTATTACTGGCGGTGAGCATTAATATCGATGTTTTAAAATATTTGTTGGGCGGACAAGCTTACTATGAAGGCTTGAATGTTGTTCCCATTCTCCTACTAGGTTATTTATTTTTGGGAGTTTATTATAATTTTTCAGTCTGGTTCAAATTAACAGACCGAACTTATTATGGAACTATTATCACTGTTATGGGAGCAATTTTAACGGTTTTGCTTAATTTTATTCTGATTCCCATTTCGGGCTACACGGGAAGTAGTTGGGCATCTTTAATCTGTTATTTTTTTATGGCTGCTGCTTGTTATCTTCTTGGGCAAAAATATTATTCCATTCCCTACAAAAATTGGCAGAGCGCCGGTTATATTCTTTTAGCTTGTGCGATGGTTGGTTTAGCGCAATTTGTGCAGTTGAATAATACATTTTTGGCCATTGCTTTCCATGTTTTTTTAATGTTAGGTTTTTTAGGAATTGCTTATTTCGCTGAAAAAAAGAAATTATTCAGAATAACGGCTAAAATAGATTGAATCTTCTAATTTTATTTAGCTTCCGGCAGGAATTCCCAGCTAGCTGCTTTAGATTTGTAGGTTCAAAGCTCTGATGATCATTTGTTGAACTTTTGTAGAAGCATTAATGGGAATTATTTCAATATCAGGGTTAAATTTAATAAAAACCCTAAAAACTTCATCGGCAAACGGTTGTCCAATTTCTTCAACTTGACTAAAATCAAGTACAACTTTTTTAAATTTTTCAAATCTGGAAACTAGTCTTTTTGCTTGTGAGCGTGAGACCAGTTTTTCTCCTCCCAGAGAAGCTAATTTGACTGGAACGATTGTTTTGCTAAAGTTGAAGTCATCATCCGACCCAGTAAATTCAAAGTAGATTTCATTTAGAGTTTGATTACTATCTATATCTAATTTTAATATAACACAGGTCCCTGGAAAATCAGAGTCGCTATCAATAAGCCAATCATTTTTTTTTCTTTGGTGAGAGAAATAAAGTGTGCGTGATATAATTGCAAAAGAATCAAATGCACGTGATGTAAAAAAGATTCCTTCACCAGAATGTTTTTCCGGGTCCGTAGTAAATTTGCCTTTTGCTAATTCCAAAACAGCTGCTCGAGGGTCATAAAGATTCGCTAATCTTTGTATACGATGGAATATACCCTCCCCATCATCTCTTATATAAATTGTAACAAACAAAGCAGTTTTATTGTATTCAATTGTTAAATTTTTTCCTTCTGAATGGTCAATAGCATTGTTTACCATTTCCGTTAATCCATAGTTCCATGTTTCCAATACATTTTCCGGTAAATTACTTACTAATGGTCTAATAAAATCCATCCAAACTATATCTTCTTTTAAACCCGAGATGGGAAAATGCCAAGTCTTTCTTTCCAGAACTGACAATTTTGAGATTTTTTTAGTTCCTTTTAGGGTGGAGGAAATTAATCCTTTGCCTTCTAATCTGTGTAAATGTTTTGCAGAGGCTTGTTTGGAAATACCAAAATGCTTAGCAATCTCAGAAGCAATATTAACTCCGCTCGAATCGGCAAGTCGCAATATCATTTTTTCTATTTCTGCAGTTCTTTTTCTCATAGACAACCAAATAATAGATTGTAGACAACATTATTGCATAGGATAGAACAACTTAATGCTAGTAAGCAAGTAGCTATTGTTTAATAGGGCCGAGTGGACTTGTGATAATTTGCTTATTAAAAGTTATTCTTGCTCAGATTGAGTAGTCACAGTGGCTTTGATGTAACCGGGAGGCGGTTCGCCATCTTTCTTTTCTCCGAAGAACAATACCGTGTGCGGGAACGGAATTTCGATGTTCAATTCGTCAAATTTTTGTTTCATTCGGCGGTTGAATTCTCTGGCCACCTTCCACTGAAAACCGGCTTTGGTTTTTAATCGGATTCTGACCACCATAGCCGAGTCTGCAAATCGATCTAATCCTAAAACATCTAAAGGTTCTAAAATGAGTGGCTTAAATTCGGGGTCTTTACGCAGCGTTACCGCTAATTGCCTTAAAACTGTGATTACTTGGTCAACGTTTTCTTTATAAGCAATATTGATATCAAATAAAGCATAAGAAAATTCTTTGGTGAAATTACTAATGGTAATAATAGAACTATACGGGATAAGATGGACCACCCCTGCAGAGTCCCTTAATCGCACGGTTCGAATAGAAATCATCTCAACAGTACCGGCTTTATCGCCAATGGTAACATAATCTCCTACAACAATTTGATTTTCCAATAGAATAAAAAACCCGGTGATAATATCTTGTAACAGTTTTTGAGCACCCAAGCTGATGGCTAAACCTAACACACCTGCACTAGCTAACAAAGGACCAATATTGACCCCCACTTGTGATAAAATCATCAAACCAGCGACCAGCACTATGGCGATCAAAATAGTCTTACGGGCCACTGTTAACAACGTATGAGTTCGGCCACTTTCAATCAGCAGGTCCTCACCCCGTTTAGTTAACGATAATTCAATTAAACTGTTACTAATTTCCCAAATAAACATAGCTGCTAAACCGATACTGATGATCGCAATAGCCTTAAGAATCAATAAAGCTTTGAGAGCGTCGGGCAACCAATAGATTTCTCCACCCCAAATTTTAAAAATGGCTATAATTGCCAAAATGTAGACGATGACCCGTAGCACAAAATTCAAAATACTGCGATAACGGCGAAATCGGCCTTCAAAGCCCGGTAGCCGCTTCCGAAAAGCGTGAGTAACTTTAAATTCCCGGCTTAAAAACCGATTGATCCATTGAGCAATTTTGATGGCCAGAAAAATGATGATGATGCTGAAGATCGTGCCTTTTAAGACTACCCAGAAAAAATGATCTGCTCTAACAACCCAAACGATATATAATAAAAGTAAATAAGTGATGGCAACGAACCTAAAAACGACATCGATCCGAGCAATGCGGTCTTCATCAATCATCGCCCCTACCCGGGTTCTTCTGGCGGCAAGTGTTTTAAACATTCTGAGTGGATTGCGAATGATCAGTACAATCAAAAATAAAACAACTAAAAATCCCAGAAATTTTGTTAAGGAATCATAGGTATCTAAAGAAATACCCATATATAAAGCGATTTGTAATACAAAATAGCCGAACACGATCAGATAAGTCAGCAGTCTACACCAATTGCGCAGAAAGCTCAGAGAAGATTCATTTAAAATAAATAGATTAGGAAAATGTTGGATTAAAGCAAAAATAAAATCATAAAGAGTGAAAAGTAATCTTATCATAATAAAAGCGCTGATCCACGCCAGTAAAATCCATTGAACCTCTTCTCCAACATGAAAAAATACTAACAGCAGGTAAGAAACTAAAGCGAAAATGGCAATGGGGAACAAATTAATAAACCATAAAATAAATAGGTTGCGAAATTTCTTTAAGAATTTTTCATGTCCGGTTCTGATGAAACGGCGATAAAGGCGGGGAATGTATCGGCTGGATAAAGAAAGAGCAGCAATTCCCAAACCGACGATCAAAATACACTTTAACAATAATATTCCGTAAAAATTTCTTTTTTTGGAATTTTCTAGGTCATGTAAAGTTTGCAGGAATATTTTTTTGGTTTGTAAAAAGTCAATCACTAAATCTTTTGCACCAAAATGGATTTGGCTGATCGAATTAGATAAATGGACCAGCGTAATGCTGGTTTGATTTTTAGCAGGGGATGCAGGAGTGGCGGTGATAGTTTGCGCTTGAGCTAAAATCTTCAGTTGCGCGATGAGCTTCTCTCGAGCTTGCGGGTCTTGAAGTGTTTGAATGATATCATTGATTTGCTCTTGGTTAGTAGCAGAGCTATTAGCTGAGGTGCTGGCAGTGGGTTTAACATTATTCTGTTGATTTTTGTAAATAGCTTTAGCAACCGCAGCCGCTTGGCTTCCAAAGCTATTGTCTCCTGCGGCAATGGCTATACGTATCCCAGCGCCGAGCAAGCAACATAAAATAATCCATGGTATGCAGCGTATTAATAATTTTAACCAATTCATGTTAGGATAGTTTAGGATATTCTGAAGGCTGAGATCAACATAATAATGTGGAAAGGCAATAATGAATTGGAGCGAAATAGTCGATAATGCCCAAAGTCTCTTGGAAGGGGAGTGTGACCCGATTGCCAATGCGGCTAATTTATCTGCTGTCTTATATCATGCTTTAGAAGCAGTAAATTGGGTTGGCTTTTATTTTTTAAAAGGTCAAAACTTAGTGTTAGGTCCATTTCAAGGTCAACCGGCCTGTGTCAGAATTCCCTTAGGTAAAGGAGTTTGTGGTAAAGCGGCTATGGAAAAGCAATCCTTGATTGTTGCTGATGTCCATAAATTTCCGGGTCATATTGCATGCGATGCTGCTTCTAATTCCGAAATTGTCATCCCAATTTTAAAAGCGCAAAATTTAATAGGCGTGTTGGATGTTGATAGCCCTAAATTTGATCGATTTAACCGAACCGATCAAATTTTCCTGGAGCAAATTGTGTCGCTGTATATTCAAAGCATAAGCTAATGATTAAGCTCTTTAGAAATTAACAACACTGTCCTTAAGTTCAACAAGCTGACTAAACCGTAGGATATTTTAGATAGCTGCTTGCCTGGGATCAGGGCTGAACCAAAAATACTGTATTGTTTAATTTATTGATTTTCATTACGCTTAATAGATAAATTTTTATTTGTAGAAACATTGTAGACACGGAAATCCTCTTTAGCTATTATATTAATAGTTATGGTCAACGAGAGGAGAGGTTTGTCTATGGAAGCTACTATACAAAAATGGGGGAATAGTTTAGCTATCAGAATTCCACTGGCGGTGGCCCAACAATGCCATCTCAAAAAAGGGTCTTCAGTTAATATAACTGTCGAAGATAGAAAAATGATCATTCAATTGATGGAGAAAAAAATGAGTTTATCCAAATTATTAGCTGAAATTAACGCCTCGAATCTTCATTCAAGAATTGATATAGACGAATTTATTGGGCGAGAAGACACGGATGAATAATTATATTCCCGACCGTCATGATATTGTTTGGATTGGTTTAAAGCCACAAAAAGGGCGAGAACAAGCCAAAAGAAGGCCATTTTTGATACTTTCTCCACGGGAATATAATGCAAAAGCGGGTTTATTGATTGGCTGTCCAATCACCAGTAAGATAAAAGGCCACCCCTTCGAAGTGAAAATCTCCCAGCCTAAAGAAATTAACGGCGCAATTTTAGCTGACCAAATCAAAAGCCTGGACTGGAAAGAACGCAACGCAGATTTCATCACAACTACCGATCCAAAGATCACTGAACAAGTGATTACCTACATTAAATTGCTGCTTGAGGGTTGAAAATCATAAGCTGCTATTAATGGTCGCAATCTGACCGTCCTACCTATCCTTCGAATCTTAACGATATCTTTTTAAGGCTAAAAATCCTAGTAAAAAAATTACTGTATTTAATTCAATATTTGATGGTTTTATTATTTAGCTTTCAACTAAAAGGAGAATAATTTATGAAAATAATCAGACATTTTGTTACTGCTGTTTCGGCTTCTTGTCTTATAGCAGGTAGCGCTTTGGCGGACCCTACAATCAATATCACCTTTTTGGACCAGAATCATATTTGTAATACTGAAGGGAAAACTGCCTTCAGCTTCAATTACAAATATTTGGCTAGCGGGGGACTAGAATATTATAGTGGACCGATTTTTGTGACCAAATCGCCCGCTTTGTTTCAAGCTAAATTGCCTGAAAGTAATCCCCCCCATTATTTTACGGATTTTGAAATTACTGACCAAGGAGATTGTGGCGGTATGGATTTAGACTATCAACATCTGGGTAACTGTTATCAGCAAAATTTGATTCCAGAATCGGACCAGCAAAACCCTCATTCTTATCAGATTATATTAATTCCGCAGGCTACGGGCAACAGTAGCTATGGCAGACCCATGTATAATTTAACCTGTAAAGTAATAACCAAACCATAAAAATGCTGTCATTGCGAGTGCCAGTTCTGTCATCACCCATAACATGATAATCGCGCATACTTGCGTATAAAGCGTTACCGCTTAGCGGAAGCGGCTGGCGGTGGGATAGGACTGGTACTTGGTGCCGGCATAGGAGTGGTGGAAGAAATTTTATTGGCTGCTTTTGAGGAGCCAGCCTGAATGGTATACAGCAAGTCGGCGCCGCTTTGTGTGTTGCCGTCAGTTTCAAGCTGTAAGCTTAGGTTTTTGGTGATGGTATAAATTAATTGGAATAAATTAACACTATTAAAAGGGTCATATCGATAACGAAAATACAACCTAGAGGTTAAGCGCTTTCCAATAACAAAGTATGATGTAGGTGTCGCTGTAGGCAACACTTCACCTACAGGGCCGAAAGTGGGGGCAGATTCTACACCCAACTCAGTTAACCCTAAACTTTGTTTCACTTGATTAGTGATGCCTTCAACGCTACCGACCGCTTTCTTGGTCAAAGGTAGAGTTTGTGATGCTTTCAGCATCAATTCCATATTGTATGGAGAAATTCCTGCGCTGGAAGTCCCAAGCACTAAGAAAGAAAGAATATCGGCTTGTGATAAGTTTCCCGCACTAGAAAAAAGGGTAATTTGTGGTGCAGTCACTGAGCCGCCTATGTTCATGCCGACAGTCAATTCATTGGTTCCCAATTGTTGTTGAACTACAGGATCAGTTACTTCAATTCGAGTTGTGGCTTGAATATTTAAATAAGGATTGTTTAAAGGAGTGCCTCGATAAACCACGTTCGACCCTGGAGCAATAGTCAGTTCTCTTCCATAAATAGAATAAATACCGTTGCTGATTTCTATTTTCCCGGAACCGAGTAGTACCTGGCCTGGTTTTAGAGTTAATGTTAAATTACCGCTTAAGTTACCTTTAATTCCGGGTGTATCAATTTTAATGTCTTTTCCTAAATTGATCACCAAATTCATATTCAAATTTAAAGGATTTTTTTTCTCTTGTTGCTGTTCACCTACAAAGACAACTTCACCCGTAGGCAAGGTGGTTTCATTTTGAAGCTCTAGCTGACGCACCACTGCTTTAGAAATATCTAAGCTTCCTCCAATATCAACTTCCGAATCTTTGATAAAAAAGGTCATGTTGGGACTAATATAAATGGTGTAGTCGGTCGTATCAGCAAATAGAATAGAGTTGCCGGTCAAGGTCATGCTGGAGGCGATTCCTCCCGGTTGACCAAACACCGTCTTTCCTTCCACTTTTAATGGTTGATTGTTCGAAGTGGCCGTTAAAATATAATCTAATTCTTGATCGTGACCGGTTAGGTCGAAGTGTAAATGCTCAAATGAAAGATTATGATTAAATAACTTTAATTCTCCGCCAGCCAAAGAGGCTGATCCCTTGAGTATGGGTGCACCTAAAGTACCACTAATATCGAAATTTCCTTGCAATGAGCCTTTAAGTATAAAATCTTCCGGTAAAAATCCTTGGATGGGCGATAAATTGTTAACCTGTAAAGCAATATTACCTAAAATAGCTTGATCTTTGGTGAGCGCTATCTGATTTTGGGAAAATTTAGGTAATACTAATTTTGCAGAAATCGAATTGTTACCGGCTAACTGAGTATTGAAATCGATATCTAAATCATTATTAGATAATTTCGCCAGCAATTGGCTGCTAATAATGTGGATAGTCGCTGGAACTTTGCTGTTATAAGTGATATCGCCTGCTCCAGTTGAACCTTGCAATTGAACTTGTTCCAGTGTTTTACCAAGCCCTTCGATGTTCATATGTATGGCCATTGGTAAATTCACTTTGAGCTTTTGAGGAGCTAAAGAAGCGAATTCTGCGAAAGTAATACTTCCTGTTGCTGCCAGTTGCCAGGCATTATTAGTTCCGTTCCATTTACCATGCAGGCAGAGTTCAGAATGATTAGCGCTGAGTAGACACAGAGCGGACAAATCTGCCATTTTTTGAGAAATTTGTAAGGCCGCTGGTTGAGTGGATTGCAATTTGCCGGCTATAGGCAAATCCATGATTAAATTATTAATCGATCCAATCCATTGGTTCTTTTCCCAAGAACCTGCTGCGTTTAACTGAATATCGGCGTTATAGCCATGGGCTTTTATACTAAGCTGGTGTTGATTCAATTTGCCGTTGGCATCAACCAATAATTTTTCTAGATGCGCCCAGGGTGAACCAATTTGTTCAGCATTGATTTGAATAAAAGAAGCTGTTTTTTCACTGGCGTCTATATTCCAGGTGGCGTCAAGTCTGTCTGCGCGATAATCATGCCAACGTACTAACCCGGCTTGTAAATTGCCTTTGGTGCGGGGTTGCGATAATGAACCGTGTAATTCACCGGTACTCACTAATACGCCGCTGCTATGGGGTAACAGCTCCGCTAATTCTTTAACCTGTAGATTCCAATCAATATCCCATAATTTGTCGTATTTCCCTTTAGTATAAACTTGTGATTTAGGACTTTTAATTAAAGCAGTCCATGCGAAAGCGGGTTGATCTTCATTCAGAAGACCATTGGCGTCTAAGTCCATATCAATCGGATGTGGCCAACTGGGATTGAGACTGCTGAAATCCAATTTTCTGGCTCTAACAATTAATTGCCAAGGAGTATGTTCCTGCCAAAGAAAGTGCAGGTGAGCAGCAATTTGCCCTCCCAGAACAGTGGTTTGTGGCGTATCCAATTCTACTTCATGAGGATTGCCTTGACCAATAATAAGCCAATGGGTATTAGCATTATCTATAAGAGCCTTAAAAGAATATTGTTTTGGGCTACCATTTAATGTCAAAACAATTCGAAAGGGATAGGGTTTTAATAAATTTCCCCACAGTTGTCCTGTTATGTGATCAGGCTCTAAATTTAGTTTTTGCAGATTTATCCCAGTAGCTGAAATTGTTGGCTCGCCAGGATGTTGTTGCAAGGTGAGATTATTGATCACTCCTCGATCAATCCGCAGCTTAAAGGGCATGTGAAAAGTGCTGATATGAGCATGAATGGTTTTTAAGGTATCGTTCACTTGCTGGGTATAAGTTTTTTGTGAAGGCGGAGTAGGTGCTTGAGGGGTGTTGATCACTAACGAATCAATCACTAAATTTTTTATGTAGACTCTGCCTTCCAGTAAGTCGGATGGCCGCCATTGTAAATAAAGCCTTTTAAAAGCAACCTGTTGATCCTGGTAGCGGTAATTGAATTTTTTAATGGTAATTGGTCCGATAAAGGTCCCAGTGATTTGCTGATAAGTTAATTGTCCAGGAACCAATTTACTAAAGATATGAAAACTAACTTTTAATCCCATCGGCGTTAGAAAAAAAGCCAGCAACAGCAAAGGAATCATCACTAATAGGGTGATCCAGCGAAATAGCGCTTTTAACCAATTAATAAAAAGATTGCTCACTATAGCTCCGTACCGACAGAAAATTCTAATTGCCAAGTTTTGCCGTTGCGAGGATCAAAAACAGGGCGCGCTAAGGAAACTTCTACTGAACCGATCGGCGTTAATAACACCGCACCTGCTCCTGCTCCGAACAAATATCTCCCGTTAAAATTATTATTAATCGATGCATCACTGCCGCTGACTGCCCCACTATCTAAAAATCCAGCAATATACCAATTACTGTAAACTTTTTGCTGAATTTCACCACTGGCAATGACTAAGTTACGCCCTGGACCAATGCTATTGTATTTATAGCCACGTATCGTTGTTGGTCCACCAGCGAATAACTGTAGGGTTAAAGGGATATTATCTAATTCGTTTTTGCCTACCACGGTTTGCCCGACAGCGCCATGAAATAAGAAGCGAGTGTTGGTTGGATCAAAAGTGCCTAGAGCTTTTATCCCCAATTTTCCTTGAAGAAAATCAGTTTTAGAAATGACCGCTTTAGTGGCTCCTGCAACATCAAATGAGCCGCTGATGCCATTGTCTACTATTTGCTGATGGGAACTTAAGTTGTAAGTATACTGCCAATGCCCATTGGGATAGAGAACATTTGCTAAAATGTAGGGTGTTCCCGGCAACTGATAATTTTCATCCAAGTACGTTAACGCTAAAACTTCTTGCCAAGATCGATCGAACCGGGTGCTGTAACTGATTGAAGTCTTAAAGCTATTGGCTTTACCTGTTTCTTGAACGATGTTGCCGTAACCTGTATTGATGGTGTAAAAGTCTGTAGCAGGGTCTGACCCAGGAATGATATAGCTGGCGTTAATATTATTATTTTGTCTGGCGCTGCCTTTGACGTTAATGTAGGAGCCTCTGGCTAAGACATTAATGTGATGCCCGTAGGAATTGACCGGAATCCAGTTGAATCCGAGCGTCCCTCGTGGACCGGTATCCGTGCCATAACCTAGACCGAAAGTGTAAGTTTGGGGTTTAACTGGTGTGAGTTCAATTTTAATCGGTACTTGATAATTTTGAGCTTGATTCGGTAAGGGGGTTACAATGGTTTGGGTAAAATAGCCGCTGCCTGCTAATACTTGCTGTGTTTTCTGTACCAGCTCACTGCTGTAGTAATCACCTTGCTTATACCTTAAAAATTTTTGCAGAAATTTAGAGTTAAGGTCGGATGGAGGGAATAAAGTTTCGCCAAACCGGTACCGGGGTCCGGTATCAAAATGCAAAATAATAGAAGCTTGCCGGTTATTTTTGTTGATAACGATTTGACTTAAGCTCATCTTTGCACTGAAATAACCGCGATCCGCAGCTAAATTAAATAAAGCATCTTTTGCTTTTTGGTAGTTATCCACATTTAAAGATTGCCCAACTTTAACTGGGATAGTCTGGTAAAGAGCAATAAAAGCAGGGTCGGCGGCGCCACCGCCGCTGATTTTTAAATCGACATGGGTAATTCTGATTACCGGACCGGTATTAATACTATAAGTCATGGTCCAAGTATTTCCTGAATGATATAGGTTAGTACTGATTTGCGGTTCGAAATAGCCATAAGGCTCTAATCCGGTGCGAACATAAGTGGTAGATTCTTTGTAAAATCGTTTGATACTTTCTTCAGTAAGTGGCGTAGGCAAAGCTTGGCTGCGGCCGGCCAGCATATTCATTATCTTGCCTTTTAGAGGATCACTAATACCTTGAACTTGAATTTTGATCGAGGGTTGATTTTCTGCCCATGCCGTAGGCCAAATAGCCGCCAGCAGAAAGAATAAAGCAATGGGCAGAATCAATTTTTTCATCTCCGGATTTTACCATAAAAACTCCGTGGTTTAAGCATAATTTCCGCGGCGCGGGAATTACTGCTAAAATTGGCTAGGTTAAATCCATTTAAGGAGATCAGTGTGTCCAGACAAACTATTTCAGGATTCGAAACTATCACCATCGCTTCAAAAAATAATGCCACTCGGGCTACTTTTGTTCCAGAGCGGGGAGGGATGGCTGCTTCTATTGTCATGCCGGGAAAAGCAGGAGCGCGAGAGCTATTATTTGTACCAGATCATTTATGGGATCGAACTTCTAAGGAGTTACCGGGGGGTTGGATGTATTGTTTTCCTAATTGCGGAAGACTGGAGCGGCAGGGGAAATCCAATTTATATTATTACGATGGTCATGTTTATGAATTACCATTACATGGTTTTGCTTGGACTAAAGCCTGGACAGTGGTTGAGGTAAAACATAACAGCTTGTTGTTAAGACTAAGAGATGATCAACAAACTCGCTTGGCCTACCCTTTCCATTTTACTTTAGAATATCTTTATGAGATTACCGATCGCACTTTATTTTGCCGGCAAACTTATATTAACCATGGCGATCGTCCGATGCCTTATAATGCCGGTTTTCACCCTTATTTCTCTACTCCAGAACCGGGCGGAGCTAAAAACCATGTCATACTAAATTTTACTCCCAGGCGTCGGTTACGTTATAACCAGCAGTTAACTGATATTGTTGGTGAATTGCCTTTATTTCCTGTTCCGGTTTCCGTAGGCAATCCTGAAATTAATGAGCAGCTTTTTCAAATTGGAGAAGATAAGCATATATATTTAACTTATCCGAATGGTGATGTTATTAATATGGCTGTAGAGGGAGTGGAGGATCGGGATATGTTTCCTTATTTGCAGCTTTATTCTCCTCCGGATCAGCCATTTGTTTGTGTTGAACCTTGGATGGGCTATCCTAATGCTTTGAATAGTGTTGCGGGTGTTCGTTGGCTGGCTCCAGGTCAAAAAGAGCATGGAGCTTTGCGATTGTGGTTAGAATAATAGGAGAAATCAATGACTGAAGTAAATGTTCAGTATTTGGGGGATTTAAGAACTCAATGTACTCATGTGGAAAGTGGTTCGCAAATCTTAACAGATGCGCCTAAGGATAACCAAGGTCTGGGCCGCGAATTTTCTCCCACGGATTTAATTGCCGCTTCTATTGGGTCTTGTACTTTAACTATTATGGCTATCGCAGCGAATCGTTTGAGCGTGGACCTAACAGGGACACAAGCCAAAGTGATTAAAGAGATGCAGGCTGCTCCTAGAAGAATTGCTAAGTTAACGGTAACGGTTTCCTGCCCGCATCAATTTGAAGAGTCCATCGTTCAAAAACTCATTGCCGCAGCGCATCAATGCCCGGTTTTAAAGAGTTTACTTCCTGAAATCGAAGTTAAAATTGATTTTCATTGGGGAGTGTAACTCTCAGTTTTTCAGGATTGCCAAACTATCTGCGGATGTAAAAGAGCAAATTACTTTGAG
>JAFEDN010000003.1 GCA_018241585.1 Pseudomonadota bacterium
AAGTGAATTAAAAAATGATTCTAAATTGACTGGATCAAAAGAAGTTATTGAAGTTACATCTAGTCTGGTTTCAGACTACCTGCTTACTTCGGAGGAAGAAAAATTACCACATCCACAAGGTTCACAAGCCAAAAATTACTTTGACGAAGGGATAATTCTCGAAAACAAAAAACAGTATTCTGCTGCAAAGGAAAAATATCAATCAGCATATGACTTAGGTCATGTTGAGGCTGCTGCTCGTTTAGGGCACATTATATATCACGGTCGTGGTGGTCTACAAATAGATAGAGCGCAAGCGCTTGTTTTGTTTTTGTATGCTGCTAATGCCAAAGATAACCGCTCAATGCAAAATGTTGCAAGAATGTATGAAACAGGAAAAGGTACTGAAATAAATTTAAAACAAGCTTTATTTTGGTACGAGCAGTGTAACCCTAAAAAAGCCGACGAATTGAAAAAAAAGTTACAACCTTCAGGAACAAATCCTCAATTTGCTTCCTCATCCTTGCCAGGGTGAATTGATTATTTTAGATCGAAGATTGTTCTAAGAATTTCGATGTAAGAGTTTCCCAAGATTGGTTTTAGGCAATCGGTCTAAAAATTCAATTTTCTTGGGTATTTTGTAGTGAGTTAAATTTTTTGTGCAAAAATCCATTAGCGCTTCGGCGCTTAGTTTCGGATTTTTTTTAACTACCAAAGCTTTGACAATTTCTCCGGTAATCGCATCTTCCTCGCCCACTACTGCTACCTCGGCTACTGCTGGATGGCCGGCAATAACCGCCTCCACTTCTGCCGGATAAACATTAAATCCCGAGACAATGATCACATTTTTTTTGCGCTCAACAAAATAAATAAAGCCTTGTGAATCGATCCGCACCAAGTCCCCGGTCTTAAGCCAACCGTCTTTATCTAAAACTAAATCGGTCTCTTTCAAGTTGCGCCAATATCCTTGCATCACTTGCGGACCTTTGACGTAAAGTTCACCAACGCCTGCCAAATTTAATTCTTGACCTCGATCATCACAAATTTTGACATCGGTACTGGGAACCGGCAGACCTATGCTTTTGTTAAATACTTTGCTTTCTAATGGATTAATAGTCACCACAGGACTAGCCTCGGTTAACCCATACCCTGCGGTCACGGCGCTGCCGGTTAATTGATACCACTTTTCAGCTACTTCAGGTTGGGTAGCCATGCCGCCAGAAATAGTGAACTTTAAATATTGAAAAGGCAGTTGGCGAAATTGCGGATGATCTAATAGGTGCGCAAATAAAGTATTTAATCCCACGAAAATTGTCGGTTTATAACGACGCCAACTTCGAACTAGACTGGATATTTTTCGAGGATTAGTAATCAGCACGCATTGGCAACCCAGCGCTAAAAAAGTAAAACCGGAGACGATTAGCGAAAAAACATGGTACAAGGGCAATGGCGCTAACAATCTTTCTTCACCGGTAATCAATTGACCCTTAACCCAGGCCATACACTGCAAAATATTGGCAATTAAATTACGATGAGTCAACATAACGCCTTTCGGTGTGCCAGTAGTCCCGCCGGTATATTGAATAAAAGCAATATCATTGGCTTGAATTTTCGGAGATTTAAATTGCAAGTTACTGTCTGCCAGCAAAATTTTTCTAAAATTTTTATCAGTTTTGAGATTTTTAAAGATATCAGCAACATTAAAGAAAAACCGTTTATACCAAGGAAATAGATCAGCTATGCGCGTAACCACAATATGCTTTAACGGCAAATTCTGTTCAGTGCGCCGCGCTTGGTTCACTGTTTCCATAAAGTTTTCTAATACAACCAAGGCCGTTGCACCGGAATCTTTAAGTTCATCAACCAATTCACGAGCAGTATAAAGAGGATTAACATTGACTACTATCAATCCGGCATGCAAAGCTGCCAAGATGGTTACCGGATACTGCAAAACATTCGGCAGCATGACGGCCAGGCGTTCTCCAGGTTGTAAACCCAACTCAGTTTGAAAATAACCGGCTAATCGTAAGCTATATTGCTTTAGCTGCTGAAAACTTAACGCCGTGCCAAAATTGATGAAAGCTGTTTGATCTCGATATTGATCACAAAACCCATCTAACATAGCAGGTAATGAATCATATAGACCCGGATCAATACTATGGGGAACGTCTGATGGATAGCTTTTATACCAAATGGGTTCCATGAAGCCGCTCCTCTTTGGAAAAATCATCCACTTGAATAATCGACATCCTGATTGCTTCTGCTTCAAACAATTGCTGAACTTCTGATTCAGTTAAGATCTTTTGGTGCTTAGCATCCTCTAACCATTCTGCAAAATTTTTACCCGTCAGTGAATTATTTTTTCTAGCTTGCTTAAGTTTCAAAAGCAAAGGTTCCACGGCGATTATTTTTTCAAGATTATGCTCAAATGCTCCGTTATTCAGCCATTGACCCATAGCGGCCGGAGTCATGGAAGCACGCGCCAACTGTTCAGTCAATTTATCGCTAGGATTTTTAAATTTTTTCAAAGAGCCTGCAATAAAATTCAACCATAGTCTGGCAAAACCTGACAAATTAGCCGCTATTTCTTGATATTGCTGATAAAAATGAGCAGTTAAATCCTGTTTACTCCAAGACAGCAATAAACTGAAAGCATCATTTTGCTCGATAGCTTGAGCATGTTTCAAGATAGCGGACAACATATATAAATCACTCAGTAAATCCCCTAGCCGAGCAGATAATTGTTCATTTCGTTTTAGAGCATTGCCTTGAGATAACAATGAAATATCCGTGGCAACGGCAAGCAAAGTGCTTAAATGCATTAAAGTCCTAGCTCCGCCGGTTAAACGCATGAAAATCGCCCGCACTTGATTACAGAGCAAAAAACCAATATGTTTAAAAAAATACTGATCAAAAAGCTTAACATTATGTTCACGAACCGCGTTAATTTCTTTTAGCAAATAAGGATGACTCCGCAGCACTCCTTGGCCGAAAATAATAAGGGATCGAGTCAGAATATTAGCACCTTCAACAGTAATAGCGATCGCGCTTTCGATATGAGCTTGCGCTAAATAATTATGCGGTCCCATGCAAATACCTTTTCCTCCATGAATATCCATTGCAGCTTGAATGACCTGGCGCGTTCGCTCAGTAGTATGGTATTTACAAATAGCCGCAGCAGTGGCTGAATGGCTACCTTGATCGATTTGAGACACACTAAACAACCGCAATGAATCGGCGATAAAAGTATTGCTGAGCATTTTTGCTAAATGATCCTGAACCCCGCCGAAATCACCAATATAAGTGTTAAATTGTCTTCGGATTCTGGCATAAGCAGTTGAGGCCGCGGTGACCGCCTTAGCGCTTCCGGCTGAAATAGAAGGTAAAGAAATGCTGCGGCCTGTGGCCAATCGTTCCATCAACATGCGCCAGCCTTGGCCAACTTGCTCAACCCCTCCGATCAAGTTGTTTAAGGTAATAAACACATCCACACCTTGGGTAGGGCCATTGGGAAAGGCAGAATGCAACGGATCGTGATAACGGCCAATTTTTACCCCGGGTAAATCAGTTGCCACTAAAGCACAGGTAATTCCAAGATATGCTTGTTTACCCAATAAACCTTCCGGATCATATAACTGAAAGGCTAAACCTATCAGGGTAGCTACCGGTGCTAAAGTGATATAGCGTTTATTCCAATTCAAACGGATACCTAATTCGATTACACCGTTATGATTTTGTTGACAAACTACCCCATAATCCACGATAGCGCCGGCGTCAGAACCAGCCACCGGGCTGGTCAATGCAAAACATGGGATTTCCTGGCCGTTAGCCAATCGGGGTAAGTAATATTGTTTTTGATCGTCCGTGCCATAATGTAACAGCAATTCTGCAGGCCCCAACGAGTTAGGGACACTGACCACTGTTGCTACTGCGGTATTAACAGCGGCAATTTTTGCAATAATTTCTGATTGAGCTAAAGCAGAAAAACCTTTACCGCCATATTCTTTGGGGATGACTAGCCCAAAAAACCCTGCTGCTGTTAGTTTTTGCCAGATGGTTTCTGGAATTTCCATACGGGAATTGATTTGATACGAATCTATTTGCGAACATAATTCGTGCACGGAGCCATTTAAAAAAGCTAATTCTTCACTGGTTAATTTACCCCAGGGCAAATCCAAAAATTGTTCTATATCGACCGCTCCACTTAATAAATTCGCTTCCCAGCCAACATTGCCAGCAGTGATCACTGCTTCTTCGGTAGCTGAAAAATGGGGAATATGTAGATGAATCAAGTTAAATATTGTTTTTGAAATCAATAAACATCTCAGAGGAGTTTTAAAAAGCAAAGAAAGTATAACCCCCAGCCCCCAAACACAGATTAGCCAAATCAGATTAATGGGAATTAATAACGTGAGAACTAGCATTAAAACGCCAATGCCAATTAAAAACACGTCCAGCGAAGCGCGATGGTATAACAAGATGATGCTCGCACCAGCAATTAGGAATATCCATATTATAAAAAACATTCAGTTTAGCCTGTTCAGTCCAAGAGCCACAGTGCACGACCAAATGGATTGTCATTGCGACCTAGAGCGGAACGAATGGGAAGCAATCCAGCTGATGCTAGATTGCTTTTGCTCGTTGCTCTCGAAGCCGCAATGATAGTCAATTTTTGGCGTGCGCAAAGTCAAAGAACATAAGATCTTGTCTATATTATATCAACTATGCTATAGCATCACACAATAGTCTTATCTTATTTGCATATTCGCCCTTTCGGATATTTAATTTAGTAAATCACCTTGACAAATTATCGGCAGTTTTGCAATAATCTTTCCAATGATGTAACAAAGTTAAATCTCCGTAACTAAAAAGGTAAAAAATGAGAAAAGCTGCTTTCCTACTACTTCCTTATGTTGCCAATGCGTTAGAATTGCTTGCTGCTAATACGTCTACTAATATAACCAACTGTACTACAAATTCTGACAGCGCGAATTGCTCTTCCGAATCGAAAACCAGTACGATTCTTTTTAATATAGATATATCGTTAGCCATTGCTGGAGCAGCGGTTACCGTAATATTAAAGGAATGCTTGCCCAGAAATACATGGTCCAGACCGCTTTCAAAATTAAGCCTCCCCCTGTGTGTAGCTGGGGTAGGAGGTATAGTAGGTTCATCGGTAGGGGCAGTTTATAGTTCTGATCTAACTGCAAACATAGTAGGCTCGGTTGTTGGTTTGTTTTCAGGAGCTTGCTTTCACAAAAAAATCTTTCCACGGTCAGCCCCGGTAATCCCAGTCCCAGTCCCGCCCGCAGCCGCTCCGAACCAAGATAATGATAATGATGATGATATCGCTCTTGCAGCTACCCCATAAAAACTAAAGCAGCAACCATAGCGGCACCATAGCTAATGGCGGCTTCATCAAAGTCATAGCTTGATGAATGTAGCGGAGCGACGATGCCCTTTTCAGTATTACCGCTGCCTAGTAAAAAAAATGCTCCAGGACAGTGCTGAAGGTAATAAGCAAAATCTTCAGCCCATCCTTCTGGGTCGGTAACCGAATCGACCTGCTCTACACCTAAAATTTTTTCTGCTGCTTGAATAATACGTTGCACACCTGAGCGATGATTAATTACAGGATCATATCCTAAAGTATATTTAAAATCTGTTTGATACCCTTTTCTACGCAAATCTTCTAAGGAAATCTCCATCAAATTCTGGATTAACCGGCGGTCAGCAGCATAGAATGAACGGACTGTTCCTGCCAGAAAAGCAGTATCCGGTATAACGTTAAAAACATCCCCTGCTTTGAATTGAGTAACGCTGAGTACCGCCGGATGGGCCGGATTAATACGCCGTGAAATAATCGATTGCCAATGAGTTATTAATTCCGCTGCTGCAATCACCGGGTCTAAATTATCGTGAGGACGCGCAGCGTGCCCGCCTCGGCCTTTGACCCGCAAATCAAACCGGTCTCCCGCTGCCAGCAACGGCCCATTGCGAAGCCGGATTGAGCCAACCGGTGTTCCTGGGTCATTGTGTAATCCGTAAATTTCATCAAGGCCGTCCAAACATCCTTGCGCAATCATACCGATGGCGCCGCCTGGAGGGGTTTCTTCACTGGGCTGAAAAATAAATCTGACATTAACGGTCAATGCTTGGTTGTGTTCTGCGATGATTTTAGCGGCAGTCAGAGCAACAGTCATATGACCATCATGACCACAGGCGTGGGTTACTCCTGAGTTTTTGGAAATAAAATCGTGGGTGTTTTTTTCTTGGATCGGTAACGCATCCATATCGGCGCGCCATCCAATGGTTCTTTTAGCGCCGGCACTATTTTTTTCTGCTATAAAACCATAACCCCAAACAGGCTTGATTTGATAGCCTAACTCTTGCAAAACTTGTTGGCAGTATGCCGAGGTTTGCTGCTCTTTTAAACTCAATTCGGGATGCTGGTGCAGATGCCTCCGATGAGCAATGCTCCAATCCTGTAAATCAAAGGCCTTTTGCAATAATAAATGCATGATCCGCGCCCAGCTAATGTCAGAATCACTACACAATCTATCATACTGCATATCGTAAAAAATATGAATGTTTTACAGTAATATTTGATTTTTAACCAAATCATGGCTAAAATTCAAGGATAAAAAGGCCAAAAAATGGCTGAAATACAAACATAACCTAATGAGAGCGATTGAATTCATGGAAAGGCAAATTTTATTAGAATTAGAAAAATGGTCCTACAATAGCCAAAGATTGCCATTATTGCTTCGCGGTGCAAGACAAGTGGGCAAAACTTTTACGATTGAACAATTGGCCGCTCTTCGCTTTCGTCAGTTTGTTAATATCAATTTTGAGCTAGAACCGCATTATTGTGAATGCTTCCAATCGCTTAAACCTGTCGACATTATTAATACCATGCAAGCGATTTCTCGATTGCAGATAACACCAGGAAATACCTTACTTTTTTTAGACGAAATTCAAAATTGTCCACGCGCTATTATGGCGTTACGTTATTTTAAAGAGCAGATGCCCGATTTGCATGTCATTGGAGCTGGATCGTTGCTCGAATTTGCACTTCACGATGAAAATTTCAGTATGCCGGTAGGTAGAGTACAATTTATTTATTTAAAACCATTATCATTTCAAGAATTTTTACTAGCCTTAGGTTTTTCTGATCTGATCGCCGCTATCAAAGAAACTACTTTAAACATGCCATTACCAGAGCCATTACATCAAAAATTGCTCATGTTGACTCGTGACTATATGATCACCGGTGGCATGCCAGCAGTAGTGCAAGCTTATTTACAAAATCGTGACTTTTTACAGACTCAGCGGCTCCAAACTGCAATATTGGCAACTTATCGGAATGATTTCGGAAAATATGCTCGATTTGCTCAACATAAATATTTGCAAAAAGTATTCAATACCGCGCCAGGGATGATCGGTCAACAAATTAAATATACCCATCTGGATTCTGAAATGCGCTCACGCGATCTCAAACAAGCAGTGGAAAACCTACGTATGGCAGGAATTATTCATCCGATACATGCCACTACCGCCAATGGTTTAGCACTTTCTGCTTTGATGAATGAAAAAAAATTTAAATGGTTATTTCTAGACGTTGGCTTGTTGGTTCGCAGCACAAGTATAACTGCTAATGAATTATTGAAAGAAAACATACATTTGATTAATCGTGGGGCCATTGCCGAACAATTAGCCGGTCAAGAGCTGTTAGCCTACCAAGATTTTTACCAAGAACCACAATTATATTTTTGGCATCGTGAAGAGCGTGGCAGCTTGGCTGAAGTTGACTTCGTGACTAATCTTAATTCTCAAATCGTGCCTATTGAAGTGAAATCAGGCAACAAGGGTCAGAGGAAATCATTACAAATATTCCTTGCTGAGAAAAAAATACCTCTAGCAGTCCGGATTTCACAACTTCCTTTACATCTCCATCAGAATATTTTATCAATTCCATTTTATCTAATTAGCGAACTTAAACGTTTAATTGGCCGAATTTAGCCAAGGTCAGAGAAGGGATGGACAAGGGGGTCAGTGCAAGCTCTTCAATTTTTTTAGCATGATCCAGTAAATCACGAGCATATTGTGCTAAATTATATTATTTTTCAAAACCTAGAAAATTTTCAGCCACATTTTAGAGATGAGAGTTGAAATGAATCAAAAATTCATATAGAATAAATCCCAAAACAAATTTAGGGCACGATGAAAGAATTATTAAATAGCCTAAAACCACATATATCTACTATCTTAACCGAAATGAAAAAGATTGGTTACGATCAAGTATATATCGCTGAACCAATGGTCGGCAGACCATCCGATGAATTAACTTTTTTGGTAGAATCTGAGAATAATGGCTTTATACCATCGCAAGTAGCTACCGGCAAGCTGAGAACTAAGATGGAAAAACTATTAGGTGTTTCCTCTTGTATGATCATGCGAAAATCCGCCTTAGAAGATCGAATTAAGACCGGAGAAGCATTAGACCAAATTTTATATCAGAAAACTTTGGACTCGGCTGCTTTAATTTGCTTACCTGAGATAGCTGAAAAACAAGAAGCTAGCTCAAGAAAACCTAAGTTTTTTTCTAACCCAGTTAGTGCAAAAAAAGCAAGACCCGTTGAAGCAGGTTTGTTTAAATTGCAATTTAAACAAACCCAAGAAGAAGCAAAGCCAACCGCAGATCACAAACCGGTAGATTCTCCTCATTGAGAGAAAAATTGAACCGAGCCAATCGCGTTATGAATCTGGATAGAAAGCAGATTTGCGTTCCTTATAATTTTTTATTAAAATAAGCAAATCATGACTAAAGAGTTTAATTTGTCTATCTCGTCAGCAGTCGTTGCAACGATTGTTGCTCACCAATATTCCGCGATTCATTTCCATATTTAGCCTGCGTTCAGCGAACGTAGGCATATCTTTTTCATTGTAATACTTTGCCTTTTTTATATTTAGGAAATTTTATGGAATTCAAAGTGAATAAAAACAAACCGCTCGGTGTTTTCAGTTTGGTTATGATTAATGTGATTGCTATTGATAGTATTCGAAATCTTCCCGCTAACGCAGCCAATGGTTATTCTTTGGCGTTACTTTATTTAGTCGCCTCCTTGCTGTTCCTATTACCAACCATTCTAGTAACTGCTGAATTAGCCACTCATTATCCCAAAACAGGGGGGGTTTATATTTGGATGAGAGAAGCTTTCGGTTCACAATGGGGGCTCTTTACCATTTGGTTCCAATGGGTCTATAACGTTTTTTGGTATCCTACCATTCTCTCTTTCATCGCTACTAATGTGGCTTATTTAATCAACCCGGCATTAGCCAGCCAAAAACTGTTTATTGTACCGATGATTATGGGAATGTTCCTGATCGCCACAGCAGTTAACGCACGAGGAATGAAGATGTCCAGTTTAGTTAGTACCGCTTGCGCCATTGGTGGTACTTTAATACCGATGGTGGCGATCATGGTATTAGCAGCAGGATGGATGCTCACTGGAAAACCCTTAGCAGTAAACCCCACCATGGAACATTGGGTGCCGCGTTTAAATCAAATGCCCAATATCGCTTTTTTGGTGATTATTTTGTTTAGTTTAATGGGATTTGAGATGTCTGCTGTGCACGCAGAAGCGGTTAAAAATCCGCAACGGGATTTTCCAAAGGCACTATTGTATTCTGGTATTTTGATTGTACTGACGATGGTGCTCAGTTCTTTGGCTATCGTTATGGTCACCCCCGCGAAAACGTTAAATATTATTAGCGGGATCAATGATGCTTTTAAAATCTTTTTAGATACCTTTCATCTGGGATGGCTAATGCCGGCTTTGATTTTGATGATGGTTATCGGTGGCTTCGGAGGCATGGCGGCCTGGGTAATCGGACCTACTAAGGGCTTGGTGGTAGCTGCTGAAGATGGGTTATTACCGGCTTTTTTAAGCGTCAGAAACGCTAAAGGTTCACCGGCACGTTTGTTATGGTTGCAAGCAGTGATTACTTTGATATTGTCTTGCATATTTCTTTGCTTCAAATCCATGAGCACCTCATATTGGATTTTAAGCGTGTTAACTTCACAGTTAGCTTTAGTTTTTTATATCTGTCTATTCGCCGCAGCCATTAAAATTCGTTATAAAAATCAAACCGTGGCTAATGCTTACCGTATACCCGGCGGGTTTATCGGTATGTGGGTGGTTGCTGGAATAGGCATAATCACTTGCCTTGCGGCCATTATAATCGGTTTTGTTCCTCCGGCAGATGTGCCGATCAGTAACTTGGCGCTTTATGAAACGATGCTATTAATCGGCATGATTGTTTTTATTGGATTCCCGTTCATCATTCGGAAAAAATTTAATTTGAATGCAAGTCCAACTGTTTAGTGGGTTACTTTCGAAAATATGGAGCAACTAAAGCTTTCAGATATTCATTCAAAGCAAGGTCGCAGGCAATAAAATTACCTGTTAAAGAGACCGGTTTAAATAGTGTAAAATCGGCTGGAATAGGGTCAGGCCGTATGTTGAAAAAAGAATATAATAATAGCGCTCTTTTCAAATGTATTGCTGAAGTGGTTAAAAGAATCAGGTCATAATGTTTTTGTTGCAAAAGATGGCTGGTCATTTCTGCATTTTGAAAAGTGTTTCGACTATGGGTTTCGGTTATGACATCAGCATCTTTTACCCCAAGTTTAACCAAAGCATTTTTATAGACCACAGCTTCGGTCCAGCCTAAATGTTGCGGGTCGCCTCCGCTTACGATAATAGTGCAATTACTCTTTTTTATACAGGCTTGATAGAGCTGTGCGGCAGTGAATATCCGGCTATACCCTCTCTCAGATGGCCTAATTTCATGAGCAGAAGGTGATTTCACCAAACCACCCCCTAATAAAATGATGGCATTGTTCTGCTGCCATAGTGGTATGGTTATTTTCTTAAAAGGCTTTTGTAAATTATTCAGTAGTAAGGAGGGAGCCAAGCCGCTGCCAATCGATAAAAGGATTACCGTAATAAAAGCAAATAGGCATTTGCAGGCAATCCGATACTTGAGGAGGGCTAAAGACCAGCCAATTAGTAAAAGAAAAAAAATTATTATTACCGTCATTTCTATTCTTATAGACTATTTTTTTCTGGTAAGTATGACTTATGAAATAAATAAGCAGCCAATAAGGCATACAAGGATTGGACGATAAAGATTATTTTAAAGACCACCAAAGGGACTTGATGACCTAAATCATTGGGTCCAATGATGCCGATGATTACTAAGGCTGCTGAGGCAATGCCAAAACTTCCACTAACTTGAATCACGCCACTATAAAAAGCACTTCCCTGGCTAAGATAAACATCATGCAAATTTTGATAGGCTTGGCTATTCATTAAAGCGGTTTGGATCGGCAAAAAAAATCCCATCAAAAGCTGCTGGATAATTAATAGTGCTGGAATTAAGTAGAAAGCCTGTAAGGTAAAACTGCAAAATATGAACACTACCATACAAGATGCAAAAACCAGTAAATCATGAGGATGGTATTTTTTATGTAATTTAGGAATGAATTGGAAGCTAATCAAGGTGCTGAAAATAACTGGCACTTGGTATAAACCGGAATGGAACGCGGTAAATCCATAACCTGTTTGTAACAAAAGCGGGACTAAAAAAGGATGAGTACTGGTAGTTAATCTAGATAAGAAACTGCACGCGCTGGCGGACCCGAAATTTCCTTGATGAAATAACTTCAGACTAATTAAAGGCTGCGGATGCTTTCGGGCATGCAAGATATATAAGATGAGGCAACAAGCAGCTAGCGTGAGCAGAAATAGTTTCCAAGAAGGCGCAATCCTATTGTCAATTAGAATATCCATTAAAAACAGCAATGAACCTAACGCTAAACCAATCAAGATAAAACCAATAATATCAAAACGATATTTGGTGACTTCTCTGATTTGCGGCAGATAATAATAAAGTAATAACAAGCCCAAAATCCCTGTAGGAATGTTGATAAAAAATATCCAGCGCCAGTTGGCGTAAGTGGTAAGCGCACCTCCGACGATCGGGCCCATCAATAACCCTAATAATGTAATCGTATTGATTTTTGCCATGGCTTTAATACGGTCTAAGCTATCAGGAAAAACTCTTATCAAGATTTGTCTGCCAATGGGCATTAAAAAGGCCCCTCCCACTCCTTGGAGCAACCGGAACCCTACTAACATGGGTAAATTAACAGCCAAACCGCAGGCCAATGAGCTGAGGGTAAACAAAATGATGGCTGCTAACATTGACTTTTTTTCGCCAAAATAATCCGCAACCCAACCACTAACCGGGATAAAAATTCCCAGGGAAAGGAAATATACAGTTAGGACTTCTTTTAAGCTGACCGGGTTAACGTTTAAGCTATGAGCGATTTGAGGTAAGGCGGTGTTCAATACGGTGGTATCGAGCAATTCCATCAACATAATGACTGAGATAATGCGAGATAGGATTTTCTTGCTTTGTTCAGTGATTGTAATGGTCATAAAGTTCTCAAATTTATCCTTCACTGGTTAATATTTTCTGCAAAAGGTCTGCCACCCCCGTGGCTAGCGCCTTGGCAAAGGCGGAAAATATCAACTCTGCAAATGAGTTGTATCTGGAAATTTTTTCATGAATTATACCAGATTTCAGCAGTATCTTGTGCAAAGAGCACTTTCATGTTATAGAATACCCCGTTTTATCAGGAGAGTGTTATGTGGTTTAAACAAATACAAATTTTTCAGCTCAAATCTTCATCGCCGATTCTTTATGATAAGCTTATTCCGCAACTGCAATCTCTGGTTTTTCAACCTTGCCTGCCTACCCTGCCTCACAGCGCTGGATGGATTGCTCCGGTCAACGAACCAGAAGCGCCGATTGCAGAGGAAATCAATCAACGCATTATGTTATGTATGCAAATAGAAGAAAGAATTTTACCTTCTTTTGTGATTAGGCAAAATTTACATGAAAAAGTCCAACAATTACAAGCTACCAGTCAACGCAAGTTAGGTAAAAGGGAAAAAGATGCCTTGAAAGACGAAATAATCATGACCTTGTTGCCGAAAAGTTTTACTAAGTTAACCAAAGTTTTTGGTTATATTGATTTAAAGCATCAATGGCTGGTCTTGGGAGCTGTTAACAAAAAGAAGACCGAATCGTTTTTGAATTTATTTAAAAAATCTTTGGGTGAGAGCGTGCAAACATTTGAAATAAACAGAATTCCACCGGTAATCACCCAATGGTTAAGCCGGAAAAATTATCCTAATGATTTTGTGGTCGAAAAAAAATGCACCTTGCAAGATGCCAATCAAAAAACTCGCATTATCCGCTGCCAGCAACAGGACCTGTTTGTAAACAGTATATTGGAATTTATTAAAGATGGTTGTGAATTAAAGCAATTGGCGCTTATATGGCAAGATAAAGTGAATTTTGTGTTAGCGGATGACTTTACACTGCGCAGTATCCGCTATGAAAAAGAGCTGACAGAACAAAGCGCTCAAGATTTGGAAGCGGAAACTCAACGCCAAAAATTCATGGCTAATTTTTTCATGATGGGTGAAACCCTTGCGCCTCTTTTGCAATCTTTGCTGACCGTTTTTATAAAAGCGTAAAACACTAAGACCAAAATTGTTGGCCATTGGTAACTCGTCCACGAGAATGAATATGCCTACGACGAAAAATTAGCCGGAAAAGCGCATATTAATAACAAAAACCAAAGCAATAAAGCGGGATGGTATTTTGGTCACCTATTAAAATGTCATCCTTAACCAATATTGCAGGCTGACTGATTTTAGCAATCTGTTTAGCCGTTTTATTTTTTCCTCCTATCTCAAAAAGATAATCTTGTACCTGAAAATCAGCATAATCGCTGGCATATACGGATACCCCAGCATTCACCAGTGATTGAGCAAAAAATAATTCCCGCTTGGTTCCGACCATGTCGGTAATTCCTACAGTAAAGTAGTTTTACCAACCCCTCGAGGACCAATTAATCCCGTCAAGCGATTACGAATATGAAAACGGCTATATAAATAACGCCGAGATGTGATCTCTAAGTTAGGGACTAAGCGGTGATAGGTGGTTGCCAGAAAATCGATCATTAGAGTCCACTCCAAAAATCTATTATATATTTTAGAGTATACTCCAAAAATTAGGCTTTGTCGGTCCGGGATCGGTACTCTGGACGACCAGGCCCCCACTCACAATAAAAAACCCGTAATCGTTTACGAGGTAGATGAGCACGCCCCATGATCATTATGATGTCAAGGACAACACTCTTTGTCCTAATTCTTTAAAGACAGTCGAGAAATTATCTCTGCTAGATAGCATAGTTTTTTCAGCATGGCCAAAAACCTTACCAGTTTTTTTAATATCTTCATCTGTTAGCACAAACGCAGGTTTAGATAACTGCTGACTTATAGCAATAAGCGAATTAAAATCGGGCACATGCGCCAAATCATACGGACTTAGATCAGTATTAGTTAATTCATCGCTAATTCGTTGCCGATTAACAACACAGTGAATTTTTTCTAAGGACGGAACCAGTTTTTTATTCACAACTTCTCTGATTATATCTATCCATTTTTGAAAGGATTTTGCAGGCTTTTCATTCCTTGGCCTATACCTTTGCTGTATTGCCCCAAGAAACAATGGCTGATTTTTTATCGAGAACGTTCTATTATCAAATTTATTGTCAGACTTAAATCTTCCAATTTCAATGTACCATTTGGTTATATTTTTCTCTAATGAACTTATGGCTTGCAGGCAAAAATAATCAGGCGATGTAGGAACAATGAAATAATCACTAGACATTAGAATAACTTCATTTAGCCCCCCAACGTTTGGACTTAAATCATAGATCAAATAATCTATATTTTCTTTTCTTGCAATCTCTTGAAGAATCTTAGGTAAGTTTCCAGGTATATTTTTGGTAGCAGGGACACCGGAAGCTATTTTCAACGAAAGACTGATCTGAGAATCTAAATCAGCAATGTCAAGATGTCCAGGCAACAGAAAAAGATTTTCATTGGTAGTTGCTAATAATTTGCCAGTTTCATTACTTATATAAGCTTCAGGCGTACTTCCGTTAATTAAGGCTTCCACAATCGGTTTCATGGTTAAATTTTCGCGGCTGGAGTAAAACAAATTCATGTTTTCGTCTTCAATGGCCATATAACCCAACACCAGTCCAGTAAGGTTGCACTGTGAGTCTAAATCAACCATTAAAACTTTTTTACCAAGAATTGCCAAACTCCACCCTAAGTTAAAGGCAGTTGTCGTTTTACTTACACCTCCTTTATGGTTAAACAGGCATATTGATTTGGTCATAGTTGTATCACCTTGTTTTCTTTCTCTATATCTTAATTTAATATATCATTACTTTCATAACTGTTTTTGGTAGACATCGAACAACACTCCTTATAGTTCAATAAGTAGATTCAAAATAAATCCCTTCAAATTATATCAGAAATCAAAGAGAGGTATAGAACCTCTATTATGAGGTCTACTCGCCTGACTGGTACTATGCTTTAGCCTGAGAAAAGAATCGCTTGACGGAATCAAACCAAGTTTGCGCTTTGGGGCTATGATTTTTGCCGTCCTTGGTTAATTCTTGTTCAAATTCTTGTAAAATTTCTTTTTGACGGGCATTCAGATGAACTGGCGTTTCTACCATCACCCGGCAGAGCAAATCACCTACCGCTCCCCCGCGCAAAGGTTTAACACCTTTACCACGTAGCCGGAACAGCTTACCGGTTTGGGTCTCACTGGGAATAGCTAAATTCACTTGCCCATCTAAAGTAGGTACGATGATTTCGCCTCCTAGGGTAGCAGCAATAAAACTGATCGGTACTTCTGTGTATAAATCATTCTCCTGACGTGCAAAAATAGGGTGTTCTTTTACTCGAATTTGCACATAAAGGTCCCCCGCTGAAGCGCCGGCGCCGCCGGCTTCGCCTTCCCCTGCTAAACGGACCCGGTCACCGTTATCTACTCCTGCAGGAATTTTAACGGATAAAGTTTTCTCTTGCTGAACACGGCCTTGACCATGACATTTACGGCATGGGTCGCTGATGACTTGTCCCTGACCATGGCAATTGGGACAGGTTTGCTGAATAGCAATAAAACCATGTTGAATTCTGACCTGGCCACTGCCGTTACAAGTTTTACAAGCCACCGGTTTACTGCCCTTTTTGGCGCCGGAGCCTTGGCATTCATCACAATTTACTAAGGTGGGGATTTTAATGGTTTTGGTGATCCCCCGTACCGCATCTTCTAAATCTAGCAATACTTCGTAGACTAAATCAGCGCCGCGTTGTGAACGTTGCTGGCCGCGGCCACCTCCAAAAATATCTCCGAAGATGTCGCCAAAGATATCGCCGACATCTTGGAAATTGAACCCTCCGGCTCCCGCGCCACCCTTACTCTGCTCGAACGCCGCATGACCTAAACGGTCGTAGGTGGCTCGCTTTTCTTCATCCGATAAAATGTTGTAGGCTTCGTTGATCCTTTTGAATTTAGCTTCCGCTTCTTTATCAGGATTGCGATCCGGATGGTACTTCATGGCATGTCGCCGGTACGCCTTCTTAATTTCGTCCGTGGAGGCGTTACGGGACACACCTAATATTTGATAATAATCTTCTGTAGTGGCCATAATTTAATTACTGCTATTTCTTTTTGTCTTTTTCGTCTTTAACTTCTTCGAATTCAGCGTCGACTACGTCTTCTTTGCCTGAAGTGGATTTACCGCCTTGCGCTTCAGCACCAGCGGCACCAGCACCACTACCTGGTTGTGCTCCTTCGCCGCCTTTGGCTTTAGCCGCTAATTCAGCTAGCTGACCCACACGTTCAGATAACTCATTGGTTTTAGTTTCAATGGCGGCTTGATCACTTCCTTTAATGAGGTCTTTCAACTCATCGACAATTTTTTCGACCGCTTTACGATCACTGTCGTTGACTGCCGAACCCAAATCAGCAAGCGACTTAGTCGCGGCATGGATTAAGTTATCCGCTTTGTTGCGGGCATCGGCCAATTCATGGAAGCGGCGATCTGCTTCTTTATTTGCCTCAGCATCTTTAACCATCTTTTGAATTTCTTCATCCGATAAGCCGCTGGAAGCTTTGATTTGGATCGATTGCTCCTTGCCGGTGGCCTTATCTTTAGCAGACACGTGCAGAATACCATTGGCGTCAATATCGAAAGTCACTTCGATCTGCGGTCTACCACGCGGAGCCGGTGGGATATCGGATAAGTCAAAACGTCCCAACGATTTATTGGCGGAAGCCATTTCTCGTTCACCTTGTAGCACATGAATAGTCACGGCTGTTTGGTTGTCGTCCGCGGTAGAAAAGACTTGAGAAGTCTTGGTGGGAATAGTGGTGTTTTTTTCGATCAACTTCGTCATGACCCCGCCCATGGTTTCGATACCTAGAGACAATGGGGTGACATCCAACAACAATACGTCTTTAACTTCACCGGATAAAACTGCTCCTTGGATAGCTGCGCCGATAGCTACGGCCTCGTCCGGATTAACATCATGCCGTGGTTCTTTGCCAAAGAAGTTTTTAACCATTTCTTGTACTTTGGGCATACGAGTTTGACCACCCACTAAGATGACATCATTGATCTCGGAATTTTTTAGTCCGGCATCTTTAATGGCGGTTCGGCAAGGCTCGATAGTGCGTTCAATAAGGTCTTCCACCAAAGCTTCCAGTTTGGCACGAGTGACTCGAATATTGAGGTGTTTCGGGCCGGTAGCGTCTGCTGTAATGTAAGGTAAATTGACGTCAGTCTGTTGAGCCGAAGACAGTTCAATTTTGGCTTTCTCGGCTGCTTCTTTTAAACGCTGCAATGCTAATGGGTCTTTGTGTAAATCGATACCATTTTCTTTCTTAAATTCATCAGCCAGGTAATTGATTAAACGTAAGTCGAAGTCTTCACCGCCCAAGAAAGTATCACCATTAGTGGCCAATACTTCAAACTGGTGTTCTCCATCCACTTCGGCAATTTCAATGATCGAAATATCAAATGTACCACCACCTAAGTCATAAACGGCGATTTTAGTGTCACCTTTCTTTTTGTCCATGCCGTAAGCTAAAGCAGCAGCGGTAGGTTCGTTGATGATCCGTTTGACTTCTAGTCCAGCAATTTTGCCAGCGTCTTTGGTGGCTTGACGTTGAGAATCGTTAAAGTATGCCGGAACAGTAATCACTGCTTCAGTCACCGGATGACCCAAGTAATCCTCGGCAGTTTTCTTCATTTTAATTAATACTTGTGCCGAAACTTGCTGCGGAGCTAATTTTTGGCCGTTGACTTCCACCCAAGCGTCGCCATTATCGGCTTCAATGATCTGGTAAGGGACCATGTGGATGTCTTTTTCCACAATCTGATCTTTTCTTTTACGGCCAATAAGACGTTTAATAGCGTATAAGGTATTTTTAGGGCTGGTTACCGCCTGGCGTTTAGCGGATGCACCCACTAAGATTTCACCATCCGATTTATAAGCAAGTACAGATGGAGTGGTGCGTGCGCCTTCTGAATTTTCTATTACCTTGGGTTTTCCGCCTTCCATGACTGCCACGCAGGAGTTGGTGGTTCCTAGGTCGATGCCAATTATTCTTCTGCTCATTCAATGTTCCTCGTTTAATGGTAAGGTTATGGTTTAAGCGGAAATCGGCTCAATTAAGATTAACCGCTTACTGAAAAATTATTTACAATTGGTAAATGGGGTCCAATGCTTTTAATTTCAAGGGGAGAACAGCAAGTCCCCGGAGTGAATTTTCCTGTTATTACTCAGCAGCGGCAATAGGATTTTTCTTGAATTTGAGTATCGGAGTCTCCTTGTAGTTGCTTATAATCCTTTTGCCATCCATTGAACATACCCGCCATAGCCAATCCAGCGATGCTTTAATTTTTAAGCGGCTACCATTACCATGGCGGCTCTTAATACACGGTCGTGTAAGCGGAAACCTTTTTGTAGGACTTTGGCAATGGTATTGGATTTGGCGCCAGGCGCTTCTTGCATGCCCATCGCTTCATGGAATTTGGGATCAAAAGGCTCCCCGACCGCGGGATCAATAAATTCTACCCCAAATTGAGTCAGCGCTTTTTGTAATAGGTCTGAGGTTAACTTCATTCCATCAAACATGGTTTTTACTTTGGTATCATTGATATCGCAGTTCTCCATACCTCTTAACAAAGCATCGACTACCGGCAACAATCCCTTGATTAGTTGTTCCACTCCATATTTGTGAGCATTACTGATATCTCGCTCGGCTCGCCATTGCAGGTTTTTCATTTCAGCTTGCGCTCGTACCGCCATTTCCTTATATTCGCTCACTTTTCTTTCAAGCACAGTCAGTTGGTCTTCCAATTGCTGGCGAGAAGGAAACTCCAGTTGCCCTTCCTGATTTTCTGGTTGACCAGGTTGAGTGGTCGTTTTATCTTTATGCTCTTCAGAAATTTTTTGCCACTTGTCAGCAGAATTACTCATACAAGCTCCAATGGTTCAAAGTTAGGATATACATCTTGAACAATATCATACGACATTCTTCGAATCCTGTCATTCCTATTCTTTTATTATTTTATTAAAGTTTTTCCTACAAATAAAATAGATAATAGCGTACATTGATTACTTTTTATTTCTGCAATGATATAACCTTCAACAAACAGAAATTAACAAAAGGGGATTGAAATGCGAAAAAGACTCGATTCGTTAGCAATGATTAAAAAAATTTTAACCAACTCCGATGATCAGGATTGTTTGCCGGGCTTAGAAGAAGCAAGCAATGCCAATGATCTGATCATAGCAGGCATGATCATCGATGTAGTGTTCGCCGGACAATTACTTTCGTTAATCAAAGCAGGTAAGGAACCTAGCGAGATATTAGCGTTTTCCGAACAAGAAGCAACAATCTATCAGGAAATTAAAGAGCTTTTACCTGAGATTGAATCAGAACTAAAAGCATCCTACAAACAATCCATAGAGCAAGGAGAATATCCGGACTGTAAATCTCAAAAACAATTTGAAGATAACATTGTGCTTTTTGATATCATTCAAGCTTTCAGTGATCATTTGCTAGCAGGCATTGAAAACTTGCATTTTCAGGATAAAGTATCTGCAGACGGCATACATGCTCCCTCTATTCCTAAAGAACATCCTTTTAAACAAGATTTAATTACCATCATCGGAAAGATCTTTGCTCAACCTTTTATCTGTAATGTAAATCTTCCTTTTGTTTTTGCACAAGATTCTATAGATTTGTCAAAGTTTCGGGTTTATTTCTCTATCCCCTTAGCATTGCTTGATTTGCAGTTTTTTATATTTACTCTATCGACCTCAGGAACACCCCCAGAAACAGAAAAAGCGCTAGACGAATTGATTAGGCTAATGACTGACGTTTTACAAGCGCCGCCTTATTTTTTAAAAGAAACTGTCAGTCTATCTTTAGATGAACGTGTTCAAGAATCAAAGATCGTTTTCAAATCACTAGAAGCCACTCAATTTATTAAACAATATGGACATATCCAATTTTCACCCAATATCTGCGATTTCTTGGATTTACCACAAGCAGAGCAAAAAATTGAAAAAATGCAGCAATTCACGGGTATGTTACAAGGATATGAAGATTTATGTACTCAAATGCTCAGACTGTTTCATCTAGGCGGTGGTTCGTTAGGGCAACTAAAAGAACGAAGCACCAACCCAAGGTCAACGGTTGCAATTGAGTTAAAAACGGTAAATAACAAAGTCAAAGCTTTTAATCAAGAAATCCGCCCATCTCTCGACTTAATTACCAAGATAATTAACACCAAGACTCCATTTGAAATTTTACAAAGTGCTTTTGTCGAAGCATTTAAAACCAACAAATTAAATTTTTACCTGCAAGCAGGTAGAAACCTAAGCACGCCGGGGAAAGCTGATTCCTTGAAAAAAGAAATGAAATATTCTTCGCAATCAACCACAAGTTCAACCTCTAGTTCTTCCGCTCAGCCCTCACCGCAAGCATCTGCTAGTTCAACTACTACTGCCATTTTGACAACTCTTCCACCAACCATAACCACCGACAATGAATCTAATCCTTTTGAAGGCAATCCAAGCACGACATCGCTAACCGCCTCGGCTGCTTCTTTTTCTTCCGGCAACAGTAGTAGCACCACAGAAACGCAAACTCTCATAAGAAAAGGACCTCCACCTCGGCCGCATAGAGAGCGCTCATCCACTTTGATACCGGCTTTACCAACGACTCCTGCTGCAGATGCTTCTAGCTTGCTAAGCAGTTCTATCCCCTCTTCTAATTCAAACGTTGCGACTACACCCTTACTGACTCTAAGCTCTGATCCAGAAAGCCACATTGCTACATCAACTGTAGATATTAAAGAAGAGCAACCAAAGAAAACCACTGACGATCCATATGAAGATATTTCAAGCACAAAATCGTTAATCACCTCGGCTTCCTCTTCCAACAGCGCTACTAGCACTCCAGAAATACCAACCCCCACAAAAAAAGGACCTCCTCCTCGGCCGAATAGAAATCGTTCAATGTCCACCCTATCTGAAGGAAATGTGGCGCCGCCCCTGCCCCCACTACCGTCTCCTGTTGCAGACACTTCTACTATGACCAGCAGTTCTATTCCATCTTCAAGTTCAACCGTTGCGGCGCAGACTTGGCATCACCCTGCTAGGTCGCAGCGATCACAATCGGTCTTTGTTAAGGGAACCCCGCCCAGCCTTAGCGATTCAAGAGTTACCTTGATGCCAAATACCGCGGCTTTTTTAAGCTCATCTGCTTCTGGCAGTACATCAGTTTCAAGCATACGTGCAAAATTTAATCAATCCTCCCCTTCTTCCACACCACAATCGAAAGAGCCTGTTAAAAAACAACCATTGGGGGACGGTAAAAGCTTTGCAGCACTTCAAAAGGCTGTCAGCCAGTCTGCAATTGTACCAAAAATGCGATCTGAGCTTATGAAACGCGACCTAGAAAGAGACGCAACTAGTACAACAGCTGAATCTTCTTCTATAACGCCAGGACCGGGGTCTTCACAAGCTTCCTAGTTCATTAAACCTCCATTCCACAGTTAAAACGTGGGATGGAGGTAATTTGCTCGGACAATTTGTGCATGATATTCTTAATCCATGCAAAAACTTAATAAAATCATTCTGATGGGACGTCCTAAAATTACAGGAGTTCCAGAAACGGTTAAAACGCTTTACGAATATTTATCTCACCGGAAAATCGAAGTCGCCCTCGATCATGAAACGGCAAGTATGCTGCCTATTCAAGCCAATCCGAATTTAATTAACGAAGCCATTTTGAGTGAATATGATCTGATGATTGTAGTGGGAGGTGATGGGAGTCTGCTAAACGCCGCTCATCTAGCATTACCCTATAACTTACCGGTACTGGGTATCAATCGTGGCCGTTTAGGTTTTTTAACTGATATTCATCCACAGGACTTGGATAAAGTGGGTGCAGTGCTGGATGGTCACTATTACATTGAGCACCGGTTCTTATTGGACGCCCGATTTTTTCATGCTCATGGCAACACACCTTTCAGTCAAAATATCGCTTTGAATGATGTGGTGTTGTTACCGGGTGATATCTCCCACATGATTTCATTTGAAATTTATATTGATCAACAATTTGTTTGCCGTCAACGAGCGGATGGATTAATTATGGCTACCCCGACAGGTTCAACGGCTTACGCTTTATCAGGAGGAGGTCCGATTCTGCATCCTCATTTGGACGCCATCGTTTTGGTGCCGATGTTCCCTCACACTCTTACCAGTAGACCGATTGTTATTTCCAGTGCTTGTGAAATTGAATTGCATATTTCGAGCAGCAATATCGCATCACCGCATATTAGCTGTGATGGTCAAAACCGAATTGCTCTAGCGCCGGGAGGTAAAGTCAAAGTCTACAAAAAATCACAACAGCTTCGTTTGGTGCACCCAGAAGATTACAATTACTTCAAAACCTTACGGGAAAAACTAAAATGGGAAAACGCACTCAGCAATGCCAACTGAGTTACTCCGCCGCTGTCATTGCGAGCGCCGGCGAAGCAATCCAGTATCGATTTTCCACAACGCTTGAACTGGATTGCTTCGCCGGCGCTCGCTCCGCAATGACGGGAAAATAAATGTTGACTCATATCGAAATTAAAAATTATATTTTGGTGGATAGCTTAAGCATTGATTTCAACGCAGGCTTGCAAGTACTCACTGGGGAGACCGGAGCAGGCAAATCCATCTGGGTAGACGCCGTGGGTCTTGCTTTAGGCGGACGAGCTGACGCGGGAATCATTCGCCACGGACAAAATCGTTGTGAAATAACCATTTGTTTTGATTGCAGCCGCATACCTACTGCCATAGATTGGCTGATCCAGCATCAGTTTGATAGCCAAGATGAATGTATTATCAGACGCACAATTCAACAAGGCTCAGCTTCAAGAAGCACCATTAACGGAACCCCCTGTCCTTTGCATTTGGTACGTGAGCTTGGCGAATTAGTTCTGACCATCAACGGCCAGCATCATCAACAAGACCTGTTAAAATCGGATGGTCAACAGCAGCAGCTTGACCGGTGTGGCCAACATGAAGCCATTCTGCAAAATTTGCAACGGGTTTATCACCAATGGCATCAAAATCAAGAACAAATGCAAGAATTGACAAATAACTTGGATAAGCGCCAAGGCGAAATAGACTTATTGCAATATCAAATTGACCAGTTACAACCGTTGAATTTGCAAGAACAAGATTGGGAAAATCTTAGTCAACTTCATAAAGAATGGCATCACACCGCCGCTTGGCGCCAGCAATTAGCACAAGCGCTGCTATTAATAAGTGAAGCTGACGATAATGCTGCAATCGATACTGTTTTTAAAGCGCTCCACTTGCTGCAAGCTATTAAAAATAACCACCCGCAATTGCTCAATATTCAACGGCTATTGAATGATGCGGCGATCCATTTGCAAGAAGCAAGCCATGAACTACAAAACTATTCACTACAGTTGAATATCAATCCTGAAAAAATGGCTGAAGTCGAACAGAAAATAAATTTGATGCATCAACTGGCTAGAAAGCATCATATACAGCCAGAAAATCTTCACCAATTGCTGCCTAAATTATTGGAGCGGCTAAATTTGCTTGAAAACAGTGAAAAACAATTAGCAGATTTAAAAAATCAGCAGCAAACCATATTGACAGAATACCATCATATAGCCAAAAACCTTAGTGAAAAACGAAAAAAAATAGCACAAACTTTGGATAAACAAATGACTCAATGGATGCAGCAACTAGGTATGCAGGGAGGCTGCTTTAAGACTTTGTTAGAACCTAGGACCGACCTTCACCCTCTTGGAATGGAGCGAGTTCAGTTTATGGTAAGCACCAATCCGGGGCAGGAGACTATGCCGCTACAAAAAATTGCTTCCGGAGGGGAATTATCACGATTGCATCTAGCATTACAGGTTATTACCGCTCAAAAGGAACAAATTCCTACCCTGATTTTTGATGAAGCAGATGCTGGAATCGGAGGTGAAACCGCTTTAACCGTTGGAAAATTACTGCGCAACTTAGGTGAAAAAACTCAGGTGCTGTGTGTGACCCATTTGCCTCAAGTAGCTGCTTACGGACATCATCATTTTAAAGCCGTGAAACAGGTTCAAGGTAACTTAACTTTTAGCCAAATTATCAAATTATCTCCAGAAGAGCGGGTACAAGAGCTAGCCAGGATGCTAGGCGGAACAGCGTCCGAACACGCCTTAGCTCATGCTAATACTCTGTTAACTCAGTCCGCAGTCACTTAAATTTAAGCCCCTGACAAGGGTAATTATTCAGTCGGCGGGTAGGGACACGTTTGCAAATTGATAACTCTGAACAGTTACCGACCATTAATTGTGAAAATAATTCATTTTCAAATCTAGCCAATTTCTTTCAGTTGGCGGCCCATTTTTATTTTCTTCCATGGTAAATGGATCGTCTTGATCCTTCTTTTTGTAAAGAGTGTAAGGATTTTTTGATAGCTTAAAATGTTTGGTTTTCAAATCTAACCAATTTTTTTTGTCTGCTCGTGACACGCTACTTGTAGTTTCCACTACTTCTTGTGAATCATCTTGATTATTTTTAATATAAATTGGACTAGTTGGTTGATCAACATGCAAATTTTCTAATTTAACGGTTTCTTTGTTGGGATTAGACTTTGGCTTTTTTTTCTTACAACATGTATGATACCCATAACCCAATCCGATAATTCCGGTGGTTACTGAAAAAACCAGCGGAGCCCATAGAATATTGCCAGGCAGGAACCAAGAAATGACATTACTAATAAAAAGGATTTTGATAGTTAATAACGGTATACCAGTCACCAAGCTGACCGTGGCGCAGCCTTTTTGAAATCCCTTTGCGAAATCATAACCTGAGAGTATCGGACCGACATTCTCTGCTTCCAGTTTTTGTTTTTTTTGACAACAATCTGCTAATTGTTGCCTAGTCTCCTTTTGGTTCTGGTGTAATTGATTACGCATTGCCCTCGATATCGGTTTAGCATCAGGATTTATTCCTGGACGATACGCATTTAAATCTCGTTCCTGAACCGCCAATTTTCCAAATAAACAACTCTGATAAGTATTCAATAAGGTTAGTTCCGATTGATGATGATCTTTTTTTTGAGATAAACCAATAAACAGTGGGGTCAGAGCGTAGTTGCAGATTAGCTGACTGGCATAAGTATGCGGCATACTAATCGCCGCCAGATTGGAATTGACCACCGTAACCGGATAAAACGCCTTGAGGATAGCAGCAATATTGATCAATTTTTTATATTCTTCGGCTTCTTCAACAGTATAGTTTAGAAAATCTTCTGGTCTAATGAGACGAAATACCCGGTTTTTATAATTTGAATTATTCGGATAAATTTGTAACCATCTGATTAAGTCAATATCGCTCAGGCCGGCTGGAATCCAGGGGTCATTGTTTCCTAGATGCTGCAACAATAATTTGTTTAAAAGATTCTTTCTTAAAATCTTCTCAGTGACCATCAACAAATGCGGCGCTACATATGCAAACAGATAATAAGCTACTACTATCGCGGAGCATCCGGTTGCGATGAGGCCCCACAAACTATCTAATTGATGAAATCCGGAAAGACTCAGGGTTTGCTCTAATAATAGAGCGCTTTGGATCACGCCTCTTCCCGGAGATAAAATTTCAACTAATCGCTTTTGTTGTGTACCAGGTAAGCACTTAAAACCGAACCAAAAAAATAAGCCTGCCACTTCTCCTAAAATATCTTGAAAAAAACTGAGCGGAACATGGAAATCTTCTAATAATTCTTCCGTTAAAATTCCGGTGCTATTACTGTTGTAGGAGATAGTAAAAAAATCCAAACCACGCTGGGAAGGGATTGAGAGTGCGGGCTTTACAGGGCGTGGACTGGATGGGGGGCTGGGCTTATTGAAAGGCTTCGTTTCAAAAGAAATCAGAGCTGGAAAATCTCGCTCTTTTTCTTCAAAGAAGCCCTCATCAAATAATGAGGGGTTAACGGGTTTTCTGCTTAGAGGACGCTTGCATGAAGGTTCCGGGGGTTTATCGTTTTTAATATCACCTAACAATTCTTCTAAAATTTCTGCCTTCTTTGTGCCTAACATAATTCCCATCTTTATTGTTTACTTTAATGACGAGTATAAGTGATAAAGATGTCAAAATTATGACATATAGGATTATGTTTAGAGATAAGGCTAGCCGTAGCTGGCTTACTTTTCCTGAGTTCAACGCCTGCCCGCGATCAAGCCGCCGGATAAAGGGTAAGCAAATAGCTGAAAATAAGGGTAATGCAGTAAAACGTAGATTAAAATCACGGCAGTCAGGAAAATAGAAGTGACTCCCTACGGACCTCTCGGATTGGTCGCTATTTTTTTGTAATCGTTCACGGTGTAGATGGGAACGGCCGCTATAGCTCCAGATTTGACGAAAAATTGGCCGTTCTGCGTAGGCATATTCATTCTCGTGAACGGTTACATTTTTTTGGTGGCTGGTCTAAGCTATTTTCCATGTCCATAGCCTCAACAACCGCACACTGGCCCAGCGTTTGGCACTCTGAGTGACTCTGAAGGACAGTTGTTGTGCTTTAAAGCAGCACCCCTAAAAAGTCCCTGTACCTTATACTAACGCTTAATTTCTTGAGGTGGTGTCCAGCCTTTAGTAGCACGGGCTTTGGCTTCTTTCCAGCCTAAGAGTTCAATAATGGCCATTGGAGCATTATCTCCGGCCCGAAAGCCACATTTTAGAACACGGGAATATCCACCTGGGCGTTCTTTAAATCGAGGGGCGATATCATTGAATAATTTCGCAACGATCTCATCGTTGCGAAGTTTAGCAAATGCTAGACGGCGATGACTGACACTGTCTTCTTTGGCTAAAGTGATTAAAGGCTCAACAAAACGTCTTAATTCTTTAGCTTTAGGTAAAGTGGTCTTGATCTGGCCATGTCTTAGCAAAGCAAGCGTCAAATTTTTCTTAAGTGCTTTAATATGTGCGCAAGTACGATTTAAGCGCCGGCCTGTTTTACGGTGATTCATGATTTACTCCTCTTCTACGATTTTTTCCGGCGGCGGTAAATTAGCCGGAGGCCAGTTTTTAACGGTCATGCCTAAACTAAGACCATGTTGAACCAACACCGATTTAATTTCATTCATCGATTTTTTGCCTAAATTAGGGGTTTTCAGCAAATCACTCTCAGTTCTTTGAACCAGATCGCCGATGTAATAGATATCTTCAGCTTTTAAGCAATTGGCTGCACGAACGGTTAATTCTAAGTCATCCACTGGACGCGTCAAGATAGGGTCGATTGCTTGCATACCATCTTGGGCTCCCAATTTAGCAGCATGTTGTAAGTCAACAAAAGCAGATAATTGTTGATGAAGAATAGTAGCGGCCCGGCGGATAGCTTGTTCAGGGTCCAAGGCGCCATTGGTTTCTAAATCAATGATCAGCTTATCCAAGTCAGTTCTTTTTTCTACACGGGTATTTTCAACCTGGTAACTGACGCGTTTAACCGGGCTAAAAGAAGCATCCAAAAGCAAAGAACCAACGGAACGTTTGTTGCCTCTTTCAGAAAGCCGCACTGATGCAGGTTGATAACCTCTGCCAGTTTCAATGATCAATTTTGCATTCAACACACCATCTTTAGTGAGATGAGCAATGACGTGATTAGGGTTAACAATCTCTACTCCACTCTCGACTTCGATATCGGCCGCTGTCACTATACCCGGACCTTTTTTGTTTAAATTTAATTCAATTCGGTCCCGGCCTTCTAATTTTAAAGAAACTCCTTTTAGATTCAGCAAAATATTGACGATATCTTCATGCACCCCTTCCAAAGAGCTGTATTCATGAACAACATTTTCAATCTGAACTTCAGTAATGGCTGCACCTAACATAGAAGACAATAATACCCGCCTTAAGGCATTACCTAAGGTATAACCAAAGCCACGCTCAAAAGGCTCAAGGATAATGCGAAAATGCATGGGCGACAGGGTTTGAACTTGAATATTTTGTGGTGTTAAAAAATTTTTAAAAACATCTTGCATAATAGAGCCTCAAAACTATTTGGAATATAACTCAACCACCAAGCTGACTTTAAATTCAGCAGGCAACTCAGCGACTTGAGGAGCTGCTTTGAATGTTCCGGTCATTTCTTTAGGGTCCACTTCAATCCAAGAGACTGAACTACGGCTGGCCGATAGTCCTAAAGCGGCGCTAATTCGTAATTGCTTTTTCGCTTTTTCACGTATAGAAATGACTGAACCGGGTGTGACATGATAAGAAGGAATATTGACTACCTTACCATTCACTAAAACTGCTTTATGGGCAACAAGTTGTCTTGCTTCCGCCCGAGTGGCAGCAAAACCCATCCGGTAGACAACATTATCTAGCCGTGATTCTAACAAGGATAATAAATTATCACCGGTTGATCCCTTAGTCCGATCAGCTTTTTTATAGTAGTTACGGAACTGTTTTTCTAAAACATCATAGTAACGTCGAATCAGTTGTTTCATGCGTAACTGAATACCGTAATCGGTAGTACGGCCACGCCTTTGCCAATGCATGCCGGGTGTACGTTCGAGATTACACTTGGTATCAATTGCTCTGATACCACTTTTTAGCAACAAATCTGTTTTTTCTCGCCGAGATAAACGGCATTTTGGACCTAAATATCTTGCCATGCTTTGACCTCTTGGATTTTAGACGCGACGCCTTTTACGGGGGCGGCAACCATTATGTGGAATTCCTGTTTTATCTGTTAAGCTGATAATTTCTAATCCGGAATTGTACAAGCTTCTTATTGCTGAATCTCGACCGGCGCCAGGACCACTTATGTAGACGACGACTCTTTTAGCATCAAATTCATCCAATAAACCTTTAGCCACGGCTTCAGCCGCCATTTGCGCCGCATAAGGTGTACCTCGTCGAGACCCTTTAAAGCCACATTTTCCTGCGGAGCTTTGGGTAAGGAGGTCACCAGATAGAGTTGTTCCAGAAACAATCGTATTGTTAAAAGTAGCTTGAATATGTACGGCGCATTCAGAAAATTTGCGTTTAGTACGTTTTTTTACTGCCATTTATTTTTTCCTCTTAAGCTCTAACTGCTTTACGTTTGCCTTTGCGTGTTCTCGCATTGGTCTTAGTGCGCTGGCCATGAACCGGTAAACCATGACGATGACGAATGCCCTGATAACAAGCCAAATCAATTTTTCTTTTGATGTTAATTGAAACTTCACGGCGTAAATCACCTTCGACAATCATTCCAGCCATTGCATCACGAATTTTTTTAAGCTGTTCTTCTGATAAATCCTTCACTTTAGTTGAAGGATCAATCCCAGCAATCTCACAAATTTGGCAGGAACGGGTTGGACCAATACCATAAATGGCTCTTAGACCCACCACAGTGTGTTTATTAACTGGTATATTTACTCCGGCAATACGCGCCATGTTATGCTCCGAATTTAAAATTGAACTTAAAAAGCGATGTAGCTTAACCTTTTAATCGAAAAAAATCAATACCATTTAGCCTTGTCTTTGTTTATGTCTGGCGTCTTTACAAATCACTCGCAGAATTCCGTGACGTTTGATAATTTTACAATTACGGCATAATTTTTTTACTGATGCTCTAACTTTCATAAATACTCCACTAAAGAAATTAATTATAACAAGCTCATTTTAGAACCACGTTGTTTAGCTCTTTTCATAATCGATTCATATTGATGGGTCATAAGATGCGCTTGAACTTGAGCCATAAAATCCATGATTACCACCACCACAATTAATAAGGAGGTTCCACCAAAGTAAAAGGGAACGTTCCAAGCCAAAATCAAAAATTGTGGAAGCAGGGCCACTAAAGCCAAATAAATTGATCCTACTAACGTCAACCGGGTCATTACACCATCTATATAGTTAGCGGTTTGCTCCCCGGGTCTGATGCCTGGTATAAAGGCGCCAGAACGTTTTAAGTTGTCCGCTGTTTCCTTGGGATTAAAAACCAGAGCTGTATAAAAGAAAGCGAAAAAAATCACCAAAACTGCAAAAGCCAGAATAAAAGCCGGCTGCCCCGGCGATAAAGCCAATGCTAAATTGTCTAACCAGCCCATGCCTTTGGCGGTACCAAAAAATTGGGCAATCGTACTGGGAAAGAGAATGATACTTTGAGCAAAAATAGGAGGAATCACACCAGACATATTGATCTTCAGCGGTAAATGACTGGTTTGGGCCGCGTAAATGGTGCGCCCTTGTTGGCGTTTAGGATATTCTATTTTGATTCGTCTTTGAGCTCGCTCAAAATAGACTACGATAACCGTCACCACTATTACCGCGACGATAACAAATAATAAAGTAATTCCTTGCATTTGTCCTTGTTTCACTTGCGTAAAAATTTGACCAATAGCAGCAGGAAAACGTGCAGCAATACCCGCAAAAATGATTAAGGAGATACCATTGCCGACACCTCTTTCGGTCATTTGTTCACCTAACCACATCAAGAACATAGTGCCGGTAACTAGAGTAATTGTAGCGATAAAATAAAAATTTAAACCAGGATTGATCGCTACACCACTGGCGGCTAACCATTTACAAATCCCAATCCCTTGAATAAGAGACAACAAAACAGTGGCATAACGGGTATATTGATTAATTTTACGCCGTCCGGCTTCCCCTTCTTTCTTAAGTTGAATCATTTTGGGAGAAACCGTAGCATATAGCTGCACTATAATAGAAGCGGAAATATAAGGCATGATCCCTAAAGCAAAAATAGTTAAACGGCTCAGTGCTCCGCCGGAAAACATATTGAAAAGGCCAAGGATTCCACCTTCATGTTGCTGAAAAAGATCGGCTAACCGATGAGGGTCTAAACCAGGAACAGGTATGTAAGCGCCTAATCGGTATACGATTAAACCGATTAATACAAACAGTAATCGGTTTCTTAATTCAGCTAGGCCGCCGGAGGAGAGCCCTCCCCCAATTTTTGATTGTCTCATTCGTAGCTTTTACCTTGTAAATAGGACGGTCACTCAACCTTGCCGCCAGCAGCTTCAATCGCCGCACGCGCCCCTTGGGTGATGCGGATACCACGAATGGTTAATTTTTTTTCAATTTTAGCTGTCCCAAAAACTTTAGCATGCTGATGCGTGGAGGAGATATAATCTGCTGAGCGTAAAACATTAATATCAATGACATCTGTGTTCAATTTGATTAAATCTGACAAACGGATTTCAGCACATAAATGAGCCGTGCGAGATTTAAAGCCAAATTTAGGCAAACGTCTTTGTAAAGGCATTTGACCACCCTCAAATCCAACCTTGTGGTAGCCGCCTTTACGAGCATGTTGACCCTTATGGCCCCTTCCACAGGTTTTGCCCATTCCACAACCAATTCCACGTCCAACGCGCATTTTAGGTTGTTTTGAACCTATAGTAGGTTTTAATGTATTTAAATGCAAACCCATGTTATGCCTCTTCGACTTTGAGTAAATAAGAAACTTTGTTAATCATCCCGCGATTAGCCGGGGTATCCAAAACTTCAACTGTATGATGCATCCGGCGTAGCCCGAGACCTTCAACACAGGATTTATGTCCAGGCTTACGACCGAACTTACTGCGTATTAAAGTGATTTTAATTTTGTTAGCCATACACCACCTAAACTGCTTCTGTTATTTCTTTAATAGTCTTACCGCGTTTTGCAGCAACCGATTCAGGTGTGGACATTTGTTTTAATCCTTTAATAGTGGCGCGCACTACATTAATCGGATTGGAAGAGCCAATACATTTGGCTAGAACATTTTGTACACCCATAACTTCAAAAATAGCTCTCATGGCGTTACCTGCTATGACGCCAGTTCCTTCAGAAGCCGGCAACATCAGCACTTTACTAGAGCCATGACGTGCAATAATTTCGTGTTGTAAAGTCTTATCTTTCAGTTGGATATGGAGCATACTACGGCGAGCACCTTCACTGGCTTTACGAATTGCTTCGGGCACTTCTTTAGCCTTGCCGGTGCCAAAACCTACCGTTCCATTACCATCCCCAGCAACCACTAAAGCCGAAAAACTCATTTTTCGTCCACCTTTTACAGTAGTGGCGTTACGGTTAACTGCAATTAACTTTTCAATATATGCGTCAGTTACTGCGTTATCTAATAATTGCTGCTGCATGCTCTGTACCTCTTACTTAAAACTCGATTCCGCCTTCACGAGCGGCTTCCGCTAATGCTTTAATACGCCCATGATATTTAAAACCAGAACGGTCGAAAGCGACTTTTTTAATCCCAGCAGCTAAACAGCGTTCTGCAATCAATTTACCGACCCGAGCAGCGGCATTTTGATTGCCGCCATAGCCTAGGTCTGTTCTTAAATCTTTATCCAAAGTAGAAGCTTGAACTAGAACTTTAGCTCCACAAGGTGTGAAAACTTGGGCATAAATATGCTGAGAAGTTTTATGCACACACAAGTGATTTGCTCCAATCCGACGTATTATACCGCGAGCTTTGGCGTAACGTCGAGCACGTTTTGTATTTTTGTTTATCATTTATTTTTTCTTAACCTCTTTAAGAATAATGACCTCATCACTGTAGCGAACGCCTTTTCCTTTATAAGGTTCAGGAGGCCGGATAGAACGGATATTAGCGGCTACTTGAGAAACCAACTGTTTATCGACCCCTTTAAGGATAATTTCAGTCGGGGCTGGAGTCTCGGCGGTAACACCGTTGGGTAACTCAAAGTCTACCGGGTGAGAAAAACCGAGTGACAAACTAAGCGAATTGCCTTGTACCTTAGCACGGTATCCAACACCTACCAACAGCAACTTACGTTCAAAGCCGCTGCTGACACCTTTAACCATATTTTGAGTTAAAGCGCGGGTCGTTCCAGCGATCGCATTAGCCTGTCCGGAATCATTAGCCGGACCAATCTGCAAAACATTGTCGATCAGTTTAACTTGAACTAACGAATGAAACTGATGATGAATTTCACCTAATTTTCCTTTAACAGTCAAATTCCGGCCTGAAATATGAACTTCTGTGCCTTTTGGAATGTTAATTGGAACTTTTGCGACTCGACTAACCATGTATTTACCTCACAATGCTCAGCTTACGTAACCGATGACTTCACCGCCTAATTTTAAATGACGGGCATAACGATCTGCCATAATTCCTTTGGAAGTGGAAACAATCGCTACCCCTAAACCATTTTTAACACGCGGGATCTTGTTTGTTTTTTTATAAACCCGTAAACCTGGACGACTGACACGTTTTAAAGATTCAATAACGGGCTGGCCGTTATAATATTTTAATTTGATAAACAATGTGGGTTTTTCAGCTTCTTGGTCAACACCACAGTCTTCGATGTAGCCTTCATTTTTTAACAATTCAGCTACTTTTAGCTTTTGTTTGGATAATGACATTGTAATAACGGTTTTACCAACCAATTGAGCATTACGAATGTGCGTAAACATATCAGCTATAGGGTCTTGTATATTCATAATTACCAGCTCGCTTTTTTCAATCCAGGTACATCACCACGCATAGCCGCTTGACGCAGGCAAATACGGCATAAACCAAATTTCCTCAAGGTGCCATGAGGTCTTCCGCAAGAACGGCAACGTAATCGAATACGAATCGGACTTTCATTACGCTTACGTTTTTGCAGCTTAACAACTGCTTCTTCAGCACCATCCAAATTTAATCGGATTTTCTCTTTTAAATTGTTACGAGTTTTTTTGCCAGACAACACGCGAGCCATGCGTTTTATGTTGCGAATTACCACACTGGTTTTTGCCATATATTTACTACCTCAATTATTCTCTAAATGGAAAACCGAAACCTTTTAACAACGCCAGCCCTTCTTTATTTGAGGAAGCGGTTGTTACAATAATAATATCGAGTCCACGAATGGTATCGATTTTATCATATTCGATTTCAGGAAATACGATCTGCTCTTTTATACCTAGACTATAATTTCCGCGGCCATCAAATGCTTTAGGACTAAAGCCTCGGAAGTCTCGTATACGAGGGATTGCAATCATAATTAATCTTTGTAAGAAATCATACATTTTGTCTCGACGTAAGGTGACTTTACAACCTATCGGCATGCCCTCACGAATTTTAAAGCCGGCAATAGACTTGCGGGCAATAGTCGAAACCGGTTTTTGACCGCTGATACGGGTCATATCCTCAATAGCATGAGTTAACACCTTTTTATCAGCAAGTGCTTCACCTACACCCATATTCAAAACAATTTTGGTAATACGGGGGACTTGCATCACACTCTGGTAATTAAAATCTTTTTTTAACTGCGGTAATATATTTTCCGCATATAATTCTTGAAATGTATTCATAATCCAAACTCTCTAGGAAGTTTATCTTTCAACAACATCAATGACTTCGTTATTCGATTTAAAGTAACGCACTTTTCGCTTATTACCCGCCTCACCGACCCATTTAATACCCACTCGATCCGGTTGGTTAGTAGTTAAATTGAGTAAAGCCACATTTGAAATATGGATGCTGGATTCTTTTTGCAGAATTCCACCCTCAATATTTCTTTGAGGGTTAGGTTTAGTATGTTTTTTTACTAAATTGATCCCTTCAACCAGCACTCGATCATTGGCCAATATCTTGAGTACTTTACCTACTCGACCTCGATCCTTACCTGCAATCACTACCACCGTATCATCTGATCTTATCTTTTGCATATTACAAAACCTCAAGCGCTAAGGAAACGATTTTCATAAATTGGGCGATGGCGCGTAATTCACGAGTAACCGGTCCAAAGATACGTGTTCCAATAGGCTGGAGCTGTGCATTCAATAATACAACGGCATTACTATCAAAACGTATCACCGATCCATCCTGTCTTCTTACCGGTTTTCGAGTACGAACTACCAGCGCATTTAAGACCTCACCTTTTTTAACTTTTCCACGAGGAATAGCTTCTTTAACACTCACTTTGATAACATCGCCAATACTGGCATATCGTCTTTTAGAACCACCCAAAACTTTAATACACATGACCTTGCGCGCGCCACTGTTATCGGCGACTTGCAGTACTGATTCTGTTTGTATCATTAGCCATTCCCCTCTGCTGACTCAGCTTTTTCTTTTATTGATTCCAGAATCCAAGTTTTTGTTTTAGAAATAGGTCGACATTCTCTAATCACTACAATATCACCTTGACGAGCAAGATTATCCGGATTGTGAGCATGAACCTTAGTGGTTCGGCGAATTATTTTCTGATACTTAGGATGACGAACCCTTCTTTCGATTAACACCGCTATCGTTTGTTCTCTCTTATCACTGGTGACTACACCGGTAAGAGTACGCGGCAGGCTGATTTTATCGCTCATTATTGCCGCTCCTTTTGGTTAATAATTGTGTTAATAAGGGCAATATTACGGCGAACCAGTCGAATTTGATCGGGCTTAGGCGCCTCACCCATGCCTTTTTCAAGGCGCATTTTAAATTGCTCTTTCGATTGTTCGAGCAACAATTTACGTAATTCATTGATATTCTTGTCTCTTAACTCAGTAGCTCTCATATTATCCCCGCTCACGCTTAACGAAAGTGGCTTTCAAAGGTAATTTAGCCGCAGCCAAAGTAAAAGCTTCACGTGCTAATTCCTCTGTAATGCCTTCAATTTCAAACATTACTCTTCCTGGTTTCACTTCGGCCACCCAATACTCGACATTGCCTTTTCCTTTACCTTGGCGAACTTCTAATGGTTTTTTAGTGATCGGCTTATCTGGAAAAATTTGAATATAAAGTTTTCCACCTCTCTTTACATGACGAGTAATAGCGCGGCGAGCCGCTTCGATTTGACGGGCAGTCACACGGCCGCGGTCTAAGGCCTTTAAGCCATACTCACCAAAATGCACGGTATTGCCACTAGTTGCCAATCCTCGATTGCGGCTCTTAAATTGCTTTCTATATTTAGTACGAGCAGGCTGACGCATGTTATTTCCTCTCAGTATTTATTTGATCTAGCCTTCTACTGTATCAGTAGCTTCATCAACGGCTGGTTTCTTTTGTGGTTCTCTAGGCTGAAGATGAGTTTCACCCTTAAATATCCAAACTTTAACGCCAATTATACCATAGGTAGTTTGCGCTACAGCAGTGCCATAATCTATGTCGGCGCGGAAAGTATGTAAAGGAACTCTGCCTTCTCTATATTTTTCAGTTCGAGCAATTTCAGCGCCTGCTAATCGGCCTGCAAGACAAACCTTAACTCCTTGAGCACCATGTCTCATAGTCGTCTGTACAGCACGCTTCATAGCTCTTCTAAACATCACGCGTCTTTCTAATTGCCCGGCAATATTTTCAGCCACTAATTTAGCTTCTAAATCAGGTTTGCGAACTTCTTCGATGCTAATATGTACAGGAACCTTCATGATTTTAGCTACTTCTTTACGAAGTGACTCTACATCGGTACCTTTTTTACCAATAATCACTCCAGGTCTGGCCGCGTAAATGGCAACTCTGGCGTTTTTGGCTGGACGCTCAATCAATATAGAACTGATAGCCGCACCTTTTAATTTGTTTACTAAAAATTTTCTAACCAAGATGTCATTATTTAAATAGTTCGCATAGTTTCTTTTATTTGCAAACCATTTAGAGTTCCAATGTTTGGTAATGCCGAGTCTAATACCGTTTGGATTTACTTTTTGGCCCATCGCTTATTTCTCCCCCTCAGCATCCGCTACAATAACTTTAATATGGCAAGTCGGTTTAATAATACGGTTTCCACGTCCGCGTGCACGAGTGCGCATGCGCTTTAATCGAGGCCCGTTATCTACACAAATCGTTTTGACTTTAAGCTCGTCAATGTCGGCTCCTAAATTATGTTCAGCATTGGCAATGGCTGAATTTAAAGCTTTTCCAACTAAAATTGCTGCTTTCTTGTTACTGAATTTCAGCACTTGAACAGCTTGACCAACAGGCATACCTCTAACCAAATCCGCTACTAAACGAGTTTTTTGCACGGATAAACCTGCGTATTTTAAAACAGATATTGCTTGCATTATTCAGCTCCGCCTGATTTTTTAGCTTTTTTGTCCGCAGCAGAATGGCCACGGAAAATTCTGGTTAAGGCAAATTCACCTAATTTATGTCCAACCATGTTTTCAGAAATATAAATAGGAACGTGATCTTTACCATTATGCACAGCAATGGTTAAACCCACCATATCAGGTAGGATCATAGACCTACGTGACCATGTTTTGATAGGACGCTTACTATTGGCACCCACTGCCTCATTCACCTTTTTCATTAGGTGATGATCAACATAGGGGCCTTTTTTAATCGATCTTGCCATCTTTCATTTCTCTCATATTTTGAGCTTTAAAAAACCTATTTTACACGTCTATCCCGTACACGCATATTATCAGTCCGTTTATTCCGACGTGTCTTATACCCTTTAGTAGGTAATCCATTCGGCGAAACTGGATGACGACCTCTGGTTCGACCTTCACCACCACCATGGCAATGATCGACTGGGTTCATCGCAGTTCCTCTAACTGTCGGACGTATACCACGCCAACGGTTAGCGCCTGCTTTGCCTAATGATCTCAAATTGTGCTCAGAATTAGCCACTTCACCAATACAAGCTCTACAATTAGACAATATTTTTCTCAATTCACCAGAACGCATGCGAATCAATGCATAAGGTCCTTCCAAACCGGCCAACTGGGCTGAAGCCCCTGCACTTCTCATCAACTGCGCACCCTTACCAGGTTTCAATTCAACACAATGGATGGGGGAACCGAAAGGAATATTTTGCAATGGCAAACAGTTTCCGGGTTTAATAGGAGACTGCGGTCCAGAGAGTACTTCAGAACCTACCCGCACATCTTTGGCCGCAATAATATATCTTCTTTCGCCATCTGCATAAAGCACTAAAGCTAAGTGAGCGCTGCGATTTGGATCATATTCTAACCTTTCTACCCGGCCAGGTATGCCATCTTTATTACGAATAAAATCAACCTGACGGTAATGGTGCTTATGACCACCGCCGCGGCGACGAACGGTTATCCGTCCCTGATTATTTCTACAACTAATACGTTGTTTACTTTGAACAAGCGGTGCGTAAGGAGTTCCTTTATGCAATTCAGGATTAACCACTTTGATAACAAAGCGTCTACCTGCCGATGTTGGTTTTGCTTTCACTAAAGCCATAATGATACCTATTTAAACTGTGCTATTTATTTAAATCAATTTCCTGATCTTTCGCTAAAACAACGTATGCTTTTTTCCAGTCCTTAGTTCGGCCTGCACCACGGGCAGAACGTTTAACTTTGCCCTTAACATTGCAAACTTGAACTGAACGAACTTTAACATTTAACAACTGTTCAATTGCTTGACGGATCTCAAATTTGTTAGCATCCGGCAACACCTCGAAAGCATAATGCCGGTGATCCCCCATAGCTTGAGAAGTTTTTTCAGTAACATGAGGTGATTGAATAATATTCATTAAACGAATTATGCTCATGACAATCTTTCCTCAATTTTTTTCAAAGTATCTACCGTTACCAGAACGTTTTCAAAAGCTACTAAACTTACGGGGTCTAAGTAATTTAAATCCGATATTTGTACATAAGGTAAATTACCGGCAGCCATTAACAAATTTTGATCTTCATGATCCACAATAATAAAAACTTTATTAATATCTAATTTACTAAGCTTTTGGACCAAATCTTTAGTCTTATGTGAATCAACAGTAAACTGCTCAACTACTTTTAAACGATTTTGACGCACCAATTCAGAAAAAATGGCTCTTAAAGCAGCTCGATACATTTTACGATTAATCTTTTGTTCATAGGAACGGGGAACTGCAGCAAAAACCTTACCACCGCCTCGCCACAAGGGACTACGGATTGAGCCGGCTCTGGCGCGGCCTGTACCTTTTTGCTTCCAAGGTTTAATGCCTCCGCCTCTTACCATGCTTTTAGTTTTTTGTGCTTTAGTTCCAGCACGGCCAGCGGCCATATAAGCAGTGACCACTTGATGAACTAAGCCCTCATTAAAAGAACAACCAAATAATTGATCTGACACTTCTACACCGGATGCGGCGGCAGACCCATTGGAATTAAGAACTGCTAATTGCATTACTTACCTCCTCTTTCTTTTACAGAGGGGAGAATCGTCACAACACCGCCTGGCGCACCTGGGATGGAGCCTCTGATCAAAAGTAAATTTCTTTCAGTATCAATTAAAATAACATCCTGATTAGATATCGTACGCTTAACACTGCCTAAATGTCCGGGCATTTTTTTGCCTTTAAAAACATTACCAGGAGTTTGACGTTGGCCCGTTGAACCAATCGCGCGAGTCGATAAAGAGTTTCCATGGGTAGCGTCTTGTTTTGCGAAATGGTGTCTTTTAATACCACCGGCAAAACCTTTACCTTTGGTGATCCCGCTTACGTCGACAACTTGACCTAATTTGAATAGGTCTACAGCGATTTCGTCACCAACAGAACGGCCGGAAAGTTCTTGCTCAGTAACTCTAAATTCGCACAAAACTTCGCCAGATTCAACATTGGCTTTTTTGAAATGACCGGTCATCGGTTTATTCAAACGAGAAGATTTTTTATATCCGGCGGTAATTTGTAAAGCGCAATAACCATCGGTCGCCATATTTTTAATTTGAACAATGCGGTTTGGGGTGACAGAAATGACTGTCACGGGAATAGATTCACCAGAATCAGTAAAGATTCTAGTCATTCCGCATTTCTTACCCACTAGCCCAAGCATATTTTTCTCCAATCACCAAACTTTATTCAACACTAATTTGTACATCTACCCCAGCGGCCAAGTCTAATTTCATAAGTGCGTCTACAGTTTTATCAGTAGGTTGCACAATAACGACCAGTCTTTTGTGGGTACGAATTTCATATTGATCCCGCGCATCTTTATCTGCATGAGGTGAAATCAACACTGTATACCGTTCCACTTTTGTTGGCAAAGGGATCGGCCCATTAATATGGGCGCCTGTTCTTTTGGCAGTATCTACAATTTCAGCTGTTGCACGATCCAACAAACGATGGTCAAAAGCTTTAAGCCGAATTATTATTCTTTCATTAGCAGCCATTTATCATTCTCTTTTTATAACTACACAAAATGATCCCGATGGAAAAGCATCGGGATCACAAATTTGCGTTACTGAATTATCTTCGAGACAACACCAGAACCTACGGTACGTCCACCTTCACGAATAGCAAAGCGAACACCTTCTTCCATAGCGATAGGAGCAATCAGTTCAACAACCATTTTAATGTTATCGCCCGGCATAACCATCTCTACACCAGCAGGCAATTCTACCGCACCGGTTACGTCAGTGGTTCTAAAATAAAATTGAGGACGATATCCTTTGAAGAACGGAGTATGACGACCACCTTCTTCTTTTGATAACACGTAAACTTCGGCTTCGAACTTGGTGTGTGGTTTGATAGAGCCTTTTTTGGCTAGAACCTGACCGCGTTCAACGTCTTCACGTTTAACACCGCGCAACAGAATACCTACGTTATCACCAGCTTGACCTTGATCCAACAACTTGCGGAACATTTCAACACCGGTACAGGTGCTTAATTGGGTATCACGAATACCAACAATTTCTACTTCATCACCTACCTTGATGAGGCCACGCTCAATACGGCCAGTAACAACGGTACCACGACCAGAAATAGAAAATACGTCTTCAATCGGCATCAAGAAAGGTTTGTCGATTTCTCGTTTTGGATCAGGTATGAAAGTATCTAAAGTTTCTAACAGCTTCAAAATAGCCGCCTCACCGATATTACTTTTATCCCCTTCCAATGCTTTGAGTGCAGAACCCACGATAATCGGGGTGTCATCACCTGGAAAGTTATAGCTGGTCAGCAATTCGCGAACTTCCATTTCTACCAAGTCCAGCAATTCTTTATCATCCACCATATCGGCTTTATTTAAGAAAACGACGATATAGCGAACACCAACTTGATAAGCTAACAAAATGTGTTCACGAGTTTGAGGCATTGGGCCGTCTGCGGCCGAAACCACAAGAATAGCACCATCCATTTGAGCTGCACCGGTAATCATATTTTTCACGTAGTCGGCATGTCCTGGGCAGTCCACATGAGCATAGTGGCGTTTATCGGTTTCGTATTCAACATGCGAGGTATTAATGGTAATTCCGCGAGCTCTTTCTTCAGGTGCATTATCGATAGAACCATAATCCTTAAACTGCGCCTTACCTCTGTCAGCAGACACTTTCGTAATCGCAGCTGTGAGGGTAGTTTTACCATGGTCTACGTGACCAATAGTGCCCACGTTGACGTGGGTTTTATCCCTTTTGAAAGCTTCAGCCATAACAATACCTCTTAATAAAAATGTAACTATTTCTTTTTAATAACCGCTTCAGCAACATTCGCTGGCGCTTCTGAATATTTTAGAAACTCCATTGTATATGTCGCACGCCCCTGACTCAATGAACGTAAGTCCGTAGCGTAGCCAAACATTTCCGCCAACGGTACTTCCGCATTGACCACTTTACCCGCGGGGCTTTCATCCATACCCTGGATCAAGCCACGACGTCGGTTGAGATCGCCTACTACGTCACCCATGTAATCTTCAGGAGTGACTACCTCGACCTTCATGATTGGTTCTAACAGGACCGGATTCGCTTTTAGCGCACCCTCTTTGAAACCTATGGAACCTGCGATTTTAAATGCCATTTCGCTAGAGTCCACATCATGGAAAGAACCATCAAATAAAGTGACTTTGACATCAACCACTGGGTAGCCGGCAAGGATACCATTTTCCATTTGCTCTTGTACACCCTTCCCGACCGCTGGAATAAATTCACGAGGAATCACACCGCCAACAATGGCGTTGACAAATTCAAAACCAGCTCCACGTTCTTGCGGTTCTATACGGAGCCAGACGTGACCATATTGTCCTCTACCACCGGTTTGACGAATGTATTTAGATTCATGTTCAACAGTTCGACGGATGGTTTCGCGATAAGCTACTCTAGGTTTACCGACGTTAGCTTCTACTTTAAATTCGCGACGCATACGGTCAACAATAATTTCTAGGTGAAGTTCACCCATTCCTTCAATGATAGTTTGGCCCGATTCTGGGTCGGTATGCACTCTAAAAGAGGGGTCTTCATGTGCTAGTTTACCGAGAGCTATGCCCATTTTTTCCTGATCACCCTTGGTCTTCGGTTCAACGGCAACCGAAATAACCGGCTCAGGAAACTCCATTCTTTCTAAACGAATTAAGTGATCGGGATCACATAATGTATCACCGGTAGTGACATCCTTTAGGCCAACACAGGCGGCGATATCACCAGCACGGACTTCTTTTATTTCTTCACGAGTATTAGCATGCATCTGCAATATACGGCCAATACGCTCTTTTCGGTCTTTGACGGTGTTATAGACTCCATCACCTGATTTTAACACGCCCGAATAAACACGAATAAAAGTCAGCGTACCAACATAAGGGTCGGTCATAATCTTGAAGGCTAGCGCGGCAAAAGGTTCTTTTTCAGAAGGATGGCGAAATACTTCTTCGCCTTTTTCACCCTCGCCTTTGACGGGAGGGATATCTAAAGGAGAAGGCAGATATTCGATCACAGCATCCAATAAAGCTTGCACCCCTTTATTTTTAAAAGCGCTGCCACATAATACTGGTACGATTTGATTGGCAATAGTCAGTTTGCGAATACCGCGTTTAATCTCTTCAGCGGATAATTCGCCGGTTTCCAAATATTTTTCCATTAAAGCATCTTCAGATTCGGCGGCAGCTTCGATCATTTTTTCACGCCATTCTTGGCAATCGCCTAACATATCTTCAGCTATTTCACGCTCTTCAAAACTCATGCCTAGATCAGCTTCGTTCCAATAAATAGCTTTCATGGAAATTAAGTCGACCACGCCTTCAAAATTTTCTTCAGCGCCGATAGGTAACTGTACAGGAACAGGTCTAGCAGATAGGCGTTTACGTATTTGTTCGACTACCCACAAGAAATTGGCTCCCGCCCGATCCATTTTATTAACAAATGCTAAACGGGGCACTGCATATTTATTGGCCTGTCTCCACACGGTTTCACTTTGAGGCTCTACTCCACTGACGGCATCAAACAACGCACAAGCTCCATCCAACACTTTTAAAGAACGCTCAACTTCAATGGTGAAATCAACGTGGCCTGGAGTATCAATGATATTGATACGGTGTTGAGGGAATTGTTTGCTCATGCCGCTCCAATAACAAGTGGTAGCGGCAGAGGTAATGGTAATACCACGTTCCTGCTCTTGCTCCATCCAGTCCATAACGGCAGCGCCTTCGTGAACTTCGCCCATTTTGTGAGAGACACCAGTATAAAATAATATACGTTCGGTAGTGGTTGTTTTACCGGCGTCTATATGTGCCATAATGCCGATATCGCGTATTTTCGTTAAATCAGTTGCCATCTTGTTTTCTCAATTACCAACGATAATGTGCAAACGCTTGGTTAGCTTTAGCCATTCTATGCACATCATCTCGTTTTTTGACTGCTCCGCCTCTTCCACCAATTGCATCTAAAATTTCTTGCGCCAAACGCATCATCATTCCTTTTTGACTGCGTTGACCTGCAAATTCGACCAGCCAACGCATTGCTAATGCAACTCGGCGAGTTTCACGAATTTCAACTGGAACTTGATAAGTGGAACCCCCTACGCGGCGAGATTTGACCTCAACTAATGGAGTGACATTATCTAAAGCTTTTCTAAAGGCTTTTAAAGCTGCGGATCGAGCTTCGTCACTATTTCTAATATTGGCGCTTGCGGCTAATTTACGCCCACCGCTGCCTCCTTGGTCACCCCCTCGGTCGCCGCCGCCTTCTCCATCACCATCGCTTAAATGGCCGACACTTTTAACTACATGATCCAATGCGCCGTAAACAATTTTTTCGGCGATAGATTTTTTGCCATTTCTCATAACGGTATTGATGAACTTGGCAAGGATGATACTATGAAACAATGGATCTGGAAGGATCTCTCGTCTAGGAGCAGCTTTTCTTCTTGGCATAGCGTTTCTCTTTTAATTATTCCTTCGGTCTCTTTTCACCATATTTGGAACGTCCCCTTCGACGTCCAGATACACCAGCGGTATCCAAACTACCACGTACAACATGGTATCGAACACCGGGCAAGTCTTTAACACGGCCTCCACGAATCAATACCACTGAGTGTTCTTGCAGGTTATGGCCTTCGCCTCCAATATAAGAGGTTACTTCAGCGCCATTGGTTAAACGAACACGGGCCACTTTACGCAACGCTGAGTTCGGTTTTTTCGGAGTAGTGGTATAAACACGGGTGCATACCCCTCGACGTTGCGGGCAACCTTCTAACGCAGGGACGTTAGTCTTCTTGGGTTGCGATCTTCGCGGTTTTCGCACTAATTGGTTAATTCTTGCCATTCAAACTTACTCTCCAATTTAAGGGAACGTTTACTTTATGTAAATTCTGCTAGTCGCAGGGTTGGTCATTCTAAATAAGACCACAGTTCTTGTCAACGGTCCGAACAGGGTTTTTGATTAAAAAATTTAACTAGTAGACATTAAATAAAGTATTTTTAATTCGACGCAACGCCAGGTCCCATCGAGAAAAAGCAAATTACCCAAGTCCGCTGGTTGCTGGGCTTAACATTTGAGGCTCTAAAATCCTACGGGTTAGGGTTATCCGACCGCCGTAAACCCATCCATGGGCTGAGTGATCCCCAGGTTTTTTTGGAGTTATTAAATTTGTAAGAGGTTAAGA
>JAFEDN010000400.1 GCA_018241585.1 Pseudomonadota bacterium
TTTTTCAATATTTCATGAGCTTATAGGTAATTTTTGCTTCAGCGGGAACTGCTGTAGAATCGCTCAAGTGGCTGATAGCGATAGTAAAGTCCTCCAGAATTAAAGAGCTAAACTTATGTTTACAAAACCCCCAGTAGATTACGACGATATAGCACTAAAGGCTTCAGAAATAAAATCTAAACAGCCATCTGAAGACAAGAGAGGGAAGCTTCTCAGTCAATATTACAGCGTGATTGGCAAAGATGAGCACCTACCGATATTGTGTACTTTGAGATCAAAGCCACTCGATAAAATCTCTGATAAATATTTTGTTTTAGATTACCATGAAGAAATTGAAGATGAATACAAAGCTATTTATATTTCTGTTTGGCTGGGTGATAAAGACAGCAGTCTTACGGTTACGGTGCATAACGACTCACGCATTGCATTTCCGCACCAGGCGTTAGCGGAAAAATCACGTACGCTGGGTATCTCACCTACCATTTCCTCTACTCATACAGCCAATGTGTATGTTTATCAAACAACTCCTGGTCATATTAAAGCATTATTTGATATTTTAAAAAATTCACTATGCCCGCACCGTTTTTGCCAAATGCCAGATATTGGCTTGGGTAAAGCAAGCCAAATGGTACGATTAGATGTGCTATTTAATCAATTGTACGAGCGCGTCTATGCCAATTCTGTGGCTAATCAATCTTCCGATCTGTCGTTCACTTCTAAATGATTTGTACAGTGATGAGTGACGTTTAAAAGGGTTAATAGTCCATAGTAGTGGATGAAGTGGAACTTGAACTCGAGGAACTCGAAGCGCCCGCGCTGCTAGAACCTGCGGAGAGTGGTGCAATCTCTTCTGTAGAACGGGGTAGAGTCGAAAAGGATGACGTAGCTATGGAGAAATTGGCTAACAAAGAAGTCGGACCGGCATTCAATGGCAGTATAGATTTAACTTTTTGTAAGTAAGCCACCTGTTGAGGAGTCAGTTTTTGTTGGTAGGGTTCTCTTCCCGCATAAATAATTCCTATCTTAGCATCGCTGCTGGTTTCTGGATCCGTTTTGCGTCTTTTAGAACTACTGACATCAGGTTCACGCCTCGGTGCTTCAATCTTAGCATCTTTGGTTTCTAAGTCTGGTTTTGGATTATTGGCGATGACTAAGGCTAATCCTCGTTCGTTCAATCGATACAGCAAGACATCCCATAGTGATGACTTATCACTTTTAACGCAAGCATCAAATAACACAGCAATCAATAATTCAGTAAGAATGTATAATCCTGCTACAGTTTAGTGGACACACCGAACAGAGGTATAATAGAACCCGAGTTTCGGGTTTAACAAATTTAAAATCAATCGGTTATGGAAATTGACAC
>JAFEDN010000401.1 GCA_018241585.1 Pseudomonadota bacterium
AACAATATGCAATACCGCCGTGACATAATTTGTAGAAAGTTTCCTACAAAATAAAATGTTAAAAAACAAAGGCTTGTATTTGGATAATTGCTTAGGATTGCATCAATGACCAAGGTGTGGAATAATCCAAGCCTTTTAAAATAGGTGAGGCGATATGCCAAGAGGTCGAGGTCCACACGGGCCAAAAAAATTCAGAAAGGGTAAAAAGCGTTAAGGCGGCCGCCTGCGCGCGGTATTTTGCATCCAGGGAGGGGGTATTATGACAAAGCGCTTATTGAGCGGTTTAAAAGTAGCCATGATCGTAACCAGCGGTTTCGAGCAAGTAGAAATGACTGAGCCTCGCAGGGCCTTACTAGAGGCAGGGGCGCAGGTGGATGTTATTGCCCCTCAGCACGAAATTAAAGGGTATAATCATGATACTCCCGCGGATTCTTTTAAGGCTGATGTTCTACTAGATGAAGCTTTTGCGAAAGACTACGACGCTTTGGTGCTCCCTGGAGGGGTGGCCAATCCCGATCGATTGAGGTTACAGCCTAAGGCAATTGAATTTATTAAACAAATTTTTCAAGCGGATAAACCGATTGCAGCGATTTGTCACGGTCCCTGGACTCTAATCAATGCCGGAGCCATTACAGGCCGTACAGTCACCTCTTGGCCTTCCTTGCAAGTGGATTTAATTAATGCGGGAGCTAAATGGGTCGATAAAGAGGTGGTCACAGACGGTAAACTGGTTACCAGCCGCAAACCGGATGATATTCCTGCATTTAATAAGGCAATGATTGAATTGTTTGCTGCCCATTTATAAATGCATAAGTCAATCAACCTCTTTCAAAAATTTCTTCAGCCTCTTCTAAATCTTCAGCTATGCCATACAATATTACTATATCCCCAGATGCTAACTTAAATAAGCGCTTGAAATGAGTATAATATTCTTTATCCCTTCGAACTGCAATGATTTCGACGTTACGTAGCTGATGGTTAATTTTTTCAATGGTTTTGCCAACCGCATACATCTCAGGCATCAAGTTAACAGGACGAAGTTGCTTTAGGGGTATCCCTTCTTCAGTAAAATCTTCGGTGAAGGAACCTGGAAAATTTTTTCGTAGGATTCGATAGTTTTTTTTGCGAACGTCATCAATTAAATTCAATATCTTAATTTCGGGTATTTTTAAAATTCGTAACAGATAGTAGATGAGCGACAAGCTTTCCTCATAGGTTTCGACGACAATATGTGAAGCGCGGCTGCCTTCCAAAACCGCCAGGCCGGCTTCATTTTTACATCTGACTAAAGTGGGGAGGTTGGGGCATGGCAATCGCTTAATAATGGTAATTTAACCAACATTGAACATTATTCTAATCA
>JAFEDN010000402.1 GCA_018241585.1 Pseudomonadota bacterium
CATTGAAGTGGCAGTACCGCCTAAAAAACGCGCTGGTCTTAAACAAGCGTCTTGGTAAGCAGCGACTGCACTATCGATAGGGTGAGAGAGGTTATGGTAAGTTTGCCGAAGAGCATTAAAGGGATGGCAAATCATACCCACAGTAGCGTATAAATTATTTCTAACCCCTCTTAAAATTTCTTGACCTTGATGTTCTAAATACTCCGTCCCATTTGTCAGCCCCGCATAGGCAGCCATCAGATCGCCTCTCATTTCGCTTCCGAGTACGCTTGAGAATCGCTGGGCTTCCCTTAAAGCATCAAGAATTTGATCATCATTTTGCTGATACCAATCTGAATCTTTAGTTCCGGCCTCGTTAATCACTTCACTCAGGATATCTTCTAAAGCTTCATAAGTTTCCATTTTAAGATAAATCGAAGCCGTAGGATCCTTCATTAGCGCAGTTAGCGCCTGATAACCATCATTATATTGATTTACAAGTTCTGTTATATTGGAGTCTTCTCCTTGATAATCAATCATACCTTTGTTCTCCTTTATAAAAATTTTTACACTTGCCTCAAATGGCGATATTTGGTTTGCTTCATCACCCGAGCACCGGATTAAGTTTCAGTTTTTTTATTAAAACTGCTTATTCTTTCATCCGGGTAAGAAAAGCCTATCCTCATTTGCTATTGAAATCTGTCAGGGGAAATCCGGACAAATTTAAGGTGAGACCTACATTCACTAAGATATTTACAATTAATAGTCGCGGTGCTATAAGTAATTAACGATCAAAAAAAAGGGTATATATGGGAAAAATAGCTGCCAAAGGAACGCCTCATCAGTTACCGGTCTCGCTCACATTCAACTTTGAACATTTTTTGTCCCTGCCTTGTCATGTGTATTGGAAAGATACCCAAGGCGTCTACATAAATTACAATGATTATGGTGCTAAGCGCCTTGGATTTTATCGGGGACTGGAAGTCAATGGCTCTTCCGATTATGAAATTTTTCCCCGGTTCATTGCTACTGGGTTTATAAAAAACGATCAAGAGGTGATAGTTGAGAAAAAGCAAATTTTTTTTCAGGAAGATGGCGTATTAAAAGATAATCTCAAAGTGATTTTTTGCAGCTATAAGATTCCCCTCTTCAATGATAACGATTCTGTCATAGGTGTTTTAGGCTTTTCTTTTACTCGCGCTCCAAAGAGTCGGTGTTTTCCCTTACAAATAGAACAAAGTTTAAACTACCATCCATCCATAAAACATCCAAATAAAACACTTTCACGTATGGAAGATGCCTGTATGCGCCATTTATGCCATGGCTTAACGGTCAAGCAAATCGCCCGCCAATTAAAGCTATCACCTAAAACAGTAG
>JAFEDN010000403.1 GCA_018241585.1 Pseudomonadota bacterium
ACGTGTTAATGATCACCCACTACTGCAATCTGACAGGGTTTTTTAATGCTGAACCTCTGAGGACTGCAACTTTGATAATCTTGTGGTTGAGGTTGTAATAAACTCGATAAATAGTTAAACCAGCGCGCTGATAAGCCAAAACGGATTGATGCACAGCGACTGAAGTTCCCATAGTAACTATTCCCAAGGCAATATTACGGGGTCTGGGATGGGGATTGACATATTTAAATCCTTCCGGCGTGAAAACATACACATCTTCAACCGCGCCTAATGGTGTCCAATCAGTGCTATTAGGTCGGCCAAACGCGCTCAGTACCTTTGCTCTGGGCGCGCCGATGACTAAAACTCCGGGACGATATTTGATCGCTTTATTTTTATGGGTAAAAGATTGTTTAATAGTGCTTGGGGCGAAATATCCTTCGGCTGCTGGTGCTGCCTGTATAGCCCCAGATGATAAAAGTAGCGTTACGATGTTTCCTAGTAATAACTGTTTAAATTTTGACCTCATAAGAGAATTATAGCAAAAGTTGGAGATGACATAAAATGTATGACTATTTAATTGCGGCTTTTTTACCCACAGCGGCGGTTGTGGTAACGCACTTTATATGGCAAAACCGATGGCAAAAACTTTTTAATCAACACAATCTGCTGCAACAGCAATGGCAGCAGTCTCATCTAGTTCGACAGGAAGTGCAGGAATTATTGAAGAATCAAGAAAAGGAGCAATATGAACTTCGTCAGCGGTTTGATCAACATCAAATTAATAGCTTAACAACCATTCAAGATAGTTTGCAAAAATCTTCAGCGGATGTCCGGCAACAAATGGCGCTTTCTTTGAACCAATATGCCGAGCATTTAGGTAAAAAAGTCGATGAACTGAGCAAAGAAGTGAATTCCAGATTACGTGAAATTAATGGTGAGGTGGAACGTCGACTGACCAGCGGGTTTGAAAAAACTACCGCTACTTTCGCTGATGTGATGAGACGTCTGACCATTATTGACGAAGCTCAAAAAAAGATGTCGGAACTTTCAACTACGGTAGTCGATTTGCAGGAAATTTTAGTGGATAAACGCTCCAGAGGCGCTTTTGGCGAAGTGCAACTGACTAATTTAATTCGCAATGTGATACCTGAAACTCATTTCTCGTTGCAGCATACTTTAGCTAATGGCAAAAGAGTGGATTGTCTATTGATATTACCTGCTCCATCCGGAAATATTGCTATTGACGCTAAATTTCCTTTAGAAAGCTATCAAAATATCTTAAAAGCAAAGTCAGAACCGGAGAAACATACCACTGAACAACGTTTTCGTTTAGATATCCGTAAGCACATTGAAGACATTGCGGATAAATA
>JAFEDN010000405.1 GCA_018241585.1 Pseudomonadota bacterium
TGGGAGAAAACCGTGATCGGCGCACTGATTTCCGGAGGAATCGGCATCGGCTTCGCGCTGGTGCAAATCTGTCTGAAACGGATAGCGAACAAGAAATTACTGCAAGTGTTAGGAGAAGGTAACGAAAAATATGACCAGGAGGTGGTGCGTCCGGTAATGAAAGAGATTGCGCAGCGGATCAAGATCACCCGGTTTATGAATGCAACAACCAATAAAGAGTTGATGGCATTCAAGAGTGCGGTACGAAGTTTATTAAGTGCTTTGTCGGAAAAGGGAGTGAATTTAAATTTTGCGGCAATGGAGGATGTCCAGAGAGACAAAATGATCAACGAAATTGGCAACCAAACCTATCGATGGATGAAAGCGAACCAGCGAGGTTGCGCGGCCCGTTGCCCGGGTCTGCATGCGTTTTTCAAACCGCAATTGAGAGCGGAGGAGTTTCAGGACGCAGTGGAAGAGATTGCTGATCAAGTGGTGCTTGTTTTACAAAAACGTGCCCAAGGTCAGCCGAGTTTGAGTAGAGCTCTTTCGGTATCAGGGAACTTGCTATTTAAAGGACAAGAACACAAACAGGATATGGAATTGGATGAGATCGATTCTCCATCGAAAAAGAGTGTTGAATTAGCAGACCCCACTGCTGTGCAATTAAATTAATCATCAAGAGGATGAAATTCGGTTAAACTAACGGTATGAAATTACCCATAGGCTACGATAATTTTAAAAACATTATTGAGAGAATTGGCGCCTTCGCTAGTGCAAATCCAACAACAAAATTATTTATCGGAAGCAAAATAACTCCAGATTCAGGCAGAACAGGGGAGCATAGCATCATCTGAACGCTATTAATTCATATAATTTTAGGGAGATAGACAATGAAACAAGGACAATTTCCAGCGATTTTAAATTTGATGGATTTAAACGGCAAGAATGGCTTCAAGCTGGACGGCGAAGCGTCGGGTGATAGCAGTGGTTATTCGGTGAGCGCTGCAGGAGATATCAATGGCGATGGGGTGTCCGACCTACTGATTGGGGCGGCTCATCATGCGAGTAATACGGGTCGTAGCTATGTGGTATTTGGAGGACCGGGCGTGGGTAGTTCGGGTTTGATTTCGTTGTCGGGACTGAATGGCAGCAATGGTTTTAAGCTGGACGGTGAAGCGGTAAATGACTTCAGCGGTTGGTCGGTTAACACTGCGGGAGATATCAATGGCGATGGGGTGTCCGATCTGCTGGTTGGGGCTTATTATCATGCGAGTGGTACGGGTCGCAGCTATGTAGTGTTTGGCGGACCGGGCGTGGGTAGTTCGGGTCTAATT
>JAFEDN010000406.1 GCA_018241585.1 Pseudomonadota bacterium
TGCTAGAGAGCCAGTAGGGTGAACACAGGTGAATTTACGCACAGATCGTGATGGGTAACCAGCGAAATCGGCTGATACGCTTGAACCAAAAGGTACGAAGAGTGGTAGGCGGATGGTGTAATGCCGCCTCGTGATCAATAGCTCTTCCGGTCGACAGTAAGCACCTAACCTGGCATGACCCGCTTTGCGGAACGTGGAAACCCTGCAAGGTTCCTAATTTTTTTTAGGTAGATAAGCCGTAAGGTTTAGCAATGACTTTGCAGGTTTGGGATGTCGGAAAAAGCCAATGCCGCATTGTAATGATGCGGATACCGATTTTAAAAAAAAAAATCGGACAGGAAAGTGTGCCCACGTCCGACTGGTTTTCATCGCAAGAAAATTTGGAGAACCCCCTTTATGAGGAAAAGCAAATGACGGCCAAGACTAAAATCAAAACCGGTGCATCCTCAGCCGAACTCACTACAGCTTGGTACAGCCATGACTGGCCTGCTGTGGAAAAGCGCGTCCGGCGGCTACAAATGCGTATTGCGAAGGCAACTCGTGAAGGCCGTTATGGTAAAGTGAAAGCTTTACAATGGCTGATGACCCACTCTCATGACGCCAAAATCTTGGCTGTCAAACGAGTGGTTGAAAATCGCGGGGGGAGATACGCCAGGGGTCGATTGTATCCTCTGGAAAACCCCTGCGCAGAAGATGAAAGCGGCTCTTTCTCTCCAGAGGAAAGGCTATCAAGCACAACCGCTTCGGCGGATTTATATTCCCAAGAAAGATGGGCGTCAACGGCCACTCAGTATTCCCACACTCCATTGTCGAGCGATGCAGGCCCTGCATCTGCTCTCCTTTGAGCCTGTGGTAGAAATGCTGGCGGACAAAAACGCCTATGGTTTTAGACCTAAACGCAGCACAGCCGATGCGATCGCTCAATGCTTCAGAGCATTATCACGCAAAAGCTCGCCGCAATTTATTTTCGAAGGTGATCTTAAATCTTGCTTCGACAGAATTTCACATTCATGGTTACTTGCAAATATGATCATGGATACCGTCATTCTGACAAAGTGGTTAAATGCGGGATATATCGACAAAGGTACTTTCTATAGGATGGATAACGGAACTCCGCAAGGCGGCATTATCTCTCCGGCACTTTTGAATGCCACTCTCAGTGGATTAGAACACGCTGTCAAATCAGTCGTTTCTAAACAGGATAAAATCAATATCAGCATCTATGCCGACGATTTTATCATCACTGGGGCAAGTCGAACAGTACTGGAACAGAAGGTGAAGCCCGCGGTGGAAAACTTTCTGAAGGTTCGAGGATT
>JAFEDN010000407.1 GCA_018241585.1 Pseudomonadota bacterium
GAAAGCTGTGAGTAATTACATTACACCTGGGGCTTTGATATTCACCATAAGCGACAGTCAACACGGTTATTTTGCGGATAATAATGATTGGCAGACGGAATTAACTAATTTTATCCAAGAGCGCATTACGAATAATGAGCTGGTGTTTATTACTGATAACTCAGGTATTGCACCTGCCTTTAAAGCATCTGTATGGGATGGCCGGATGAGCTGTGTTGACTGTCCACAAACAGCGGATGTGGTTTTTCAGGCGGAAGGAGGCGCTACGAATTCCAATATCTCAGAACTGATTAAAAATGCAGTGATTGGAGCGGTAGCCAGTGGCGTGGTCGGTTTGTTGTTTTATGCGCTGAAATATAGATACATGTTGAATTTACAACGCAGCGCGCGGGCGACTTTAAACGGCCAGGCGCAGAGTACTTATACGGATGAATTATTGTTGCCGATTGCGCGTGAAATTTTCGCGCGTATCAAAATCACCGGTTGTTTCGGGTACATCAGCAAACGGCAATACAATGAATATGTGGGTGCGGTGAGTGTGATCGTGTCCGCTCTAGAAACCAAAGGAGTAATTCAATCGGTGCAGTGGTCGACCCTGAGTACAGCCCGGACACAAAGGATCATCGATGCGATTGCTGCGCAGTGCAAAGAGATTTTTAGCAACAAACAATGTTGTTCACTGCGAACCTTTACAGGATTTTACCGACCCGATGCGACGCCGAAAATGATCCGTGACCAAGCCAATACGATAGCGGCTGCGGTACAGGAATCGTTAGCAGAAAATCATGAAGTGAAGCATACCGGCCGTGGTGATGTCCGCTTGACCCGAGTCAACAGCAGTTTGAATAATCCCGGTCTGACAGCACCTTTATTGCAGTAAAACAACATGGGGAAGATTGATAATTAAGCAAAGACGCAATTAAGCATTGGAAATGGGATAAAAAGGAGGGCAGGGTAACATTGAATTATCGATTTTTATCTGAAGACGAAACATTTCCGATGAAGTTAAAACTAGGAAGCTTTCTCTCTCGATAAATAACGTACTAACTCCGCTTTTGTGTGGCAACCGGTTTTTTGTTTAATACGTTCAAAATGTGTTTCAACAGTGCGATAAGATAATTGCAATTCATAAGCAATCATTTTGAAGTTAAAACCCGATAGTAATAATTTAATACACTGCATCTCACGAGGTGAAAAACCTGTAACGTTTTTAACTCATATCAATTGTAAAAATGCTCAGCAGTTCCCGCTGAAGCAAAAATTACCTATAAGCTCATGAAATATTAAAAAACCTATCCCGATGAGGGATCGCAAGG
>JAFEDN010000408.1 GCA_018241585.1 Pseudomonadota bacterium
TCGTGTGATACCGATGAGCCTGAAAATTGGGAAAATTTATTTTCAAAATTGCCTGACAGCAACGCGCAGCGGGCTTGATCTCGGCCCAGGATTGCATTACGATCGCCGTTAATAGCCACGACACAGAGAGATTTGTCGATGTTATCTCAACAACCGGAACTCATGACACTCACCGCTGACGAAGCCGAAGCGCTTAAATCCAGGATTGCCACTGGAATACTGTTAGATAACGATAAAAAAATGATATTGGGTTTAATCACCTTTACACTCTGGCTACAAAAACAACTCTCTTTGGCTAAGATCAGCATTGAACGGCTCAAATTGATGTTCGGTATTTCCACGGAAAAAAAAACTCTATCAAGCCACCCCCAGAAACAACGGTCAGTCATGCGCCATCAGCGAATGATGCCGACTTAAAAAATAATGCTGAGCCTTCCACTTCGGCTACCATGCCTACTCGCACCCGCCGAAAGCCTCAATGGGACCCCGAAAAAAATCATGGCCGCTACGGCGCTCAGGATTACGCGGGATGCGAAGAAATCACTCTGTCCCATACTGAGTTACACGCGGGCGATGCCTGCCCGGGCTGCGCCGCCAGCCAGACGTCGGCGAAGTTGTATCAGGCAGAACCCGGCGTTCTGATTCGACTCAAAGGCCAACCATTGATTATGGGGACGTGCTATCGCATTGAGAAACTTCGTTGCGGGGTGTGTGGCGAGTTATATCCTGCGCCCATCCCAGAATCGGTTGTCAATCAGCCTAAATATGATGTGAGTTGCCGTTCCAATTTAGCGATTGGCCGTTATTACCTGGGGCTGCCCTTTAAGCGCATCGAGCTGTGGCAATCCTTGCAGAAAATTCCGGTGGCGGACGCGACACAATGGGATCAAATGCGGAAATTATTGTATCCGGCCATCCAGCCGATTCACGGCTGCTTAACGGAGTTAGCAGCCCAGGGGCAAGCTGTTTTTTATGATGACACGCCCAATCGGATTTTGGATCAATCCCATTTAGTCCACGATGGAAAAGCCTTGCGCAAAGGAGTTTATACCACGGCAGTAGTCTCGCAGATTGAACGGTGTGTGGTATATCTCTTTTATACCAGCGAGCGCTATGCAGCGGAAAATATCGAGAAATTATTAGCACATCGCGCCCGCTCTAGTACGGAACTGATCACGATGAGTGATGCCAGTGCGAATAATCTGCCGAAAAAAGTGCCTGGTGATTTACTGGCGCGCTGGATACTATGCTTTTGTCTGGTACACGGGCGACGCAAATTTTACGAGATTTTTAATTTCTTCGAATCGGAATGTG
>JAFEDN010000409.1 GCA_018241585.1 Pseudomonadota bacterium
GTGCTTTTGAATATCTCACCCAGGCTATCAAAAATCATTTCTGTCATCTCCCTGCACCTCCTCTCATTGAAAAATTAGTTACTTCATCAGTATAGGGGCTGAGCTATTACAATTGGTGTTAGAAAATCAACAGGTTACGCTTGTCAGCTCTGCTTTTCAAAACTCCTAACTGAGGTTTTATAAACATAAGCTAGTGATTTTAAGAATCAGGTGAAGTAGGTTTTTGCTGTCTAGCTTCACCAGAAGTTTATTCAATCCAGTTTGTATAAGCTGTTTAAATTTGTAAACGTGATCAACGGAAATTTCGACAGTTATCAGTTAGCAAGCCTAGTTTAATATTAAGACTGCCGCCGGAGTTTTTTATAGACTTCGTCATCATTTCGTTTACCGATTAAAGTAACATACACGGTATCGTTGTCATATCGATAAATTATACGGTATTCTCCTACATCTAATCGAAATAAATCCTTATATCCCTGTAATTCTTTAGAATCATGGGGTCTTGGATTTTTGAGTAATTTTAAAATAGCATCCAACTGTTGTTTCGCTTGTTTAGCCGCTAAGTCTGCTAAAAATTCACTCACTTTTTTGGTCAGATCGAGCTTTCTTTGCGTCATCGACAATCCTCTTCTTCAGTTTTTTAATCAGCTCTACCGACTTTTTAGCCCCTAAATAACCTTCCTTTTCCGCTTCCAAAGCTTCCGTTACCCAAAGCTTATCTTCAAGAGCAAGAAAGCGCTGATATTCGTCATAAGAAATCACAACCGAGGTTGGGCGGCCGCTTTTTTCTATGATTACCGGTTCTTTTATGGCTGCTTCCAAGTATTGGCCTAGTTTATTTTTTAAGTTAGTTGATGAAATATGCATCATTTGAAGCTCCTCTTAAACTATTAATTATAATATTAGCACAATTAGCTAAAGTAGTCAAATTAGCTAAAAAGACTAAAATAGGTAAAATCATAAGCTCATGGGCGGAAAATTTGTAATTTCTTTACATGGAATTCAAATTAAAATCTGAGACCTTAGATACCATCTTATTTGTCAAGCGCTTTAGCTGTAAGAGTGTGATAATCGAACCCGGGTCTGATTAGGATTAAATACGCATTTATTTTTTAAGATACCAAATATCATGTGTAGCAATTTACGCATGACTACACAGACAATCACCATACTGGGTTTGCCACGGGCCTTAAGACGTTCGTAAAAGTTTCTGATAATGGGATTATGTTTGATAGCCACTAAGGCTGGCATATAGAGTGCTTGTCTAAATTCTACATGCCCCATTTTAGATAATCGCGATTTTTCTTTGACCG
>JAFEDN010000040.1 GCA_018241585.1 Pseudomonadota bacterium
AGCATAGCAATGAAAAAATCCGTAGTTGTAAATTTTTTTACCCTCGGTATCGTGTTTAGCACATCAGCTTTAGCTAGCATTCCCATAGAAGACAGTGTCATTTGCCCTGTTCTGGAGAGTGTGGTTTGTACTAACAATGGCAGTACTCATTTTTATAGTTCCAAGCTCGGATTTCCTGAGGGAAATTGGACTTCTGACTTTTATCAAAATAGTTGTCCCGACAAAGCTCCCAAGGTAGGCATTGCTATCGCCTCTACTGCTGAACAGAATGCAGAGGTTGTCTGTGCTTATCATACCGAACATGAAGTGATAAAAATTTTTCAAAGCAGTGTTCCTTCTTACTGTGTAAAATATATTTGCTCGGAATATGCAACCACCACGCCCGAGGGCGGCTGTGTTAAATTTAATCAAATTCCTTGTAATACAAACTAGGATTATTTGATAAAAAAGAGGGGCATGCCTGTAAATTGGCGCTTTAAAAATGATAAATTACAGGCATGACCCTCTTTTACTCATTTTTCTTGTACTCATCTATAAGTAGCATAAGGCATCGTTATATTTCCTTTGGCCTGGATCAAAACGCCAAAGTAGAAAGTTATAAATACTATGAACCGGAAGCATCTATCAAAGTTTTTGTCATGCTCCTAGGCGAATTTGACGATATTGTTATCATTTAGCTTCTGAGAACATAGCTGTCTGATAATCCAGAAGATCGAATCTCTTTTATTTTATCGTAGAAATATTCAATTTTTGGACGAATTTCATCATATTTGTGTTTTTTATTAATATAGAATTCAAGTAATTTTTTTACATTTTCAACCCAAGCATTATCTTTTTCCCAACTAACCACCTCTACGAATTCTACTAGTTTGGTACACAATCTCCCTACTCCCATAATTAATTCTGGTGAAATAGCAAAAGTGTTAAAAGCATTGATCGGAGTTGCTATTATACGCTGAAATCCTTGTAAATAAGGGATAACTTCTTCCTTAAGTAATCTTTCGATTTGACGAATTTCTGATTTAATAATTAAAGCTTTATCTAACTCATATAAATTTATTGTTGTTTTAAAATCATTAGTTGAATTTTTAATTAGTTTATTTTGTGCAAATTTATTTCCAGAAAAAATTGCGGCCTTTAATGCCAGCTCAAGCTCGGTTTCAACAATTTTTTTTGATCCACTAAATAATGGGCTAGCTAAAATCTCAAAGACACTCAAGCGTTTATTATTATCAATATGTAATAATGAAAATAATAATTTCTGGATAGTTTCATCAGTAATTCCATCACGCTCCATTGACTTGCTAATTTGCTGATTCATTTTAATTTCGTCACTATCCAAATCTAAATAGACCTTAGAAAGCTCAGCTTTTAGGTTTCCTTTAAACAGTTTTTCCTCCATATTGAAAATATTGACGTCGGATTTTCCCGTGAGTAATTGATAAAAAACAACCCCCAGTCCGAAGCTATCCAGTCGATCAGCTTTGAGTTTCAATTCTGTCGGTTTCAAACACTTCAAGACCTCTGGAGGAGCAAGAAGCGGCGAAGCATCTCCGTTGCTCGAAGAAAATTCAACCCATTCATGGGTAAGACTCATATATTTACGAGTTGCGCCAATATCAATTACGGTCACTTGTAAGGTTTTTGGATCAATTAAAATATTATAGGTACTGAGATCGTTATGAATAAAACCTAGCGCATTTAAAAAAATTACCGCACCGACAATTTTTAAAAAAAAAGGCACAGCATGGCTCTTAATCAAATTATATTGCTCAACGTTGATAAAAAGATCAGCCAATGTAGTACCTGGGGCTTTTCTAGCGCAATCTAGATCACGAAATTGGGTTTGGCATTCCCTTAATGCTTGGGCGGATAAAGAAGAAATATCATAAGGAACGTTTTCCTTAAATGATTGAAAAGGACCGGCCCATTTTTTACTCCATTCGACTGCATCAGGAATTTTTTCTTCGATTAAACCATTCAGTAAATCATCCTCTTTAAGGAAGCGAATAAATTGAATTAAATTTGGATGTGAGAATTGTGGATTAGCTAAATAATTCCTTAAAAGTTTATAATTTTTTAATTCTTCAGGTTCTAATGGCATTCTCGGTAAAGATACAAAATAAGAATCGGTAGCACTGGAAAGTACCACCAACTTGGCTTGTGCACCCTCCATTTTCGAAGAAACCTTTATCTCTCCACTTTTAAGCTGCTTTAATAAGGAATCGCCAGGTGAAAGCACTATTGACTGAGACGTAGACCGGCCTCTGCTCATTTATGACCTCTATTGACTCACGCATAATATTTACTTTTATCAGTTAAGATTATTATATTTAAAAAATATTAATATTTTATTAAGATTACTATGGGGCTGGAGCTGGTATTATTTGTCTCGGATTGTTGGTGCAGCACTCTTGCCGCCAGGAACTTTCTCCAAAAAATCCCACAACTGACCCGATCGCTGCCCCTCCAACAGTGCTTGCAACGAAAGTTGCCATGTTTGCTCCGTTCATAAAATTAAAAACTGTGGCCATGATACTTACGGCGCCGCCGCAAAATATTGTAAAAGTGGCTCTTGATAATCGTTTTGCTCCTGAAATACCTCGTTTATAACAATATAAACTGGCTAAATTTAATGTAAACGAGGTCACTGTTACTCCCAGTTGACTCCAAACTAGTGCTTTTAATGCATCTTCAGATGAGGATTCGTCGGTGGTTATGGAATTCGTCGTGCCGTTAATCGTAAAATTAGTGTTAAGTCGCATTTTCCCCCCTCTATAGTTAATGTTTAAAATTTGACAAACGCTTATTGTTGTATATAGAAATTTTATTTGCAATAGAGCAAATCATATCCCTATATCAGTTTATTTTGGAAAAGATAATTATGAACCATAAAGTTCAAAATGTCGATTTTTTGAACATTATTTGAGGGATGGGTTAATATATGTCTGTTGTAGGGAGTCACCGTTCAGGGAAGCCCGAGGTAACAAGATTTGGGTCCCAGCCAGCCCGTTCAGCGCCGGCGAGGTAGGTGGAATTAAAAAAAGCTAATAAATCTCCATCAGGATCAGCGGATTTTTGTATTGGCTCATAATCCAGCAAAAATTCACCCAAAGAAGGCTCCCAGCGGGCCGACTCTGGTTTTATTTTGGTATTTTCAATTTGTGATGGTTGAGGATAGGTGAATGAGAAAAAAGCTGGGTTTGGGTAAGCCGCATTACCACACCACCAACCCGCTTCAACTTGCGCGTCATCCATGGCATTTTTCCGAATAAAATCCGAGTTAGCTGCGGTGATCGGCACCTGAATACCTTGATATCGAACGTCACGTAAATCTAATGTTCCCCACATTAAGCCCACAGGCGGGGAAATCCCTCGGAATAAAGCGTGATAACATTGTAAAACTCGATGAACTTGAGATAAAGCCTGCCACCAGGATTGGGCTAGCTTAGGTTGATAGATACATTTTTCTAGGTCTTGTTCAAAAGGAACTGGATTAGGTATTTCTGCAGGAATAGTACTTATTTTCAAATCAATATTCATCTGGTTAAGCGCTCGTAATATCTTCCCAGTGAGTTCGGCAACAGAAGAACTTGCTACCGGAATCATTTCCTTTATTCCCCAACTAGATAAAATTTGTATCTGATGTTCCAAGAAGTTTATATCTATGCTAAAGCTTTTATTTTTAAAATAAATTGGGCCGCTAGTTAGACCAGTACTGGTGACCCACAACGCCACCCCTGCCCAATGCGGTTCAAAAGGTTGAGATAATTTTAATTTGCCGATTACTTGAGTGGCCATATGGATAAGATGCAAAGTTGATTGCATCTCTGGGTAACAAAGTATCGGCCAATTTGAATTTTGATTTTGCTTAATCATTAATAAATTCCTCAAGTTTGAATAGTGATAGTATTGGCTGCGCCCCACCCTATTAATTATAGTACGCCAGAATTAGGCTATTAAAAAAATTTAACTACAACGCTGGCAGTGCATGATTGTCACGGATTAATTAAACAAGTGTGGATTGCAATAACCAGGTTAGACTAGTATATTGGCCTTTTTAAGAGAAATTGATATGAGCCTATTCTGTATTATTGGATATGACTCCGCTGACTCTACTGTTAAACGCGATCAGTTATTAGAAGAACATCTGCAATATTTGCGGGTCCTTAATCAAAAAGGTTGTCTTTTAGCCGCTGGTCCCTTAATGAGTACGGAAAAATCCGATGCTATTGCCTGCGGAAGCATGCTGGTAGTTGATTTCGATAGCCAAAAATCCTTAGAAAATTGGTTTGCCCATGAACCTTATAACCAAGCAGGAGTGTATAAGACCATTCAAATTCATCCTTACAGAAACGCTCTGCCTTTTTGCTAAACCGCTAAATAATATGTCTAAAGCCAGGCAGCCAATACGGATTTTCAACTGTCTTATTCGCCATGAAGGAGGACCTATGGGTTCAAAGGTCTATTTAAACTGTTGGATTAATATCCAGTTATCATGAAGGAGCGCAGTAAATATGAAGATCAATAACCTAAATTGGTATTCTGAGCAAGATATCCCAGAAGAGTTTTCTATTCTGGACCTCAAAAATATGTCGAAAACAGAGCAGCGAAATTGCTTTGCAAGAGCTGCCGAAAAAGGGGTCCATTTTCTTTACATAAAAAATCATAATATAGAAAATCAAGCAATAGAAGAGATGCTCAATATTACTGTTGACTTCTTTAATCAGCCTGACAATGTAAAAATAAAATGTGTGATGAAACCCAATAGTGAACTGCTGAGAGGTTATTCTGGATTCAATCAAAAATCTATGAGTTCAGTTTTTGATACTGAAAATCACCCTGTTGATATTTACCGATATTTTGCCTGGGGAGAGCATGACAATCTTTATCCAAATACAGAATTCAAAAGGGTATGGGAAAATTATTACCAAAAATGTTTGGCATTATCTAAAACTCTGCTTGAATTAATCATTGATTACCTAACCCTCAGTAACACTTTAAGTTGGCAGCAGGTACAACGTGGCGAGCATATATTAAAAATTCATGATTTTCCTGCTATAAAATCTGATCAAGCCTATCGACTGGCTGCTCATGGCGATACATCACTACTTACATTGTTGTATCAAACGCCGGCAGATAATGGTTTTAACAGTCTCGAAGTTGAAGTTAAAGATCGATTTGTACCAGTCCCAGCAGTTAATGGGATGATACTCCTTAATTTCGGAGAACCAATGTTGTCGCTTACCAAAGGTCAATTAAAACCAGTAATACATCGGGTTGTTAATCCGAAAGATAATTTCCATGGCGCTGCAAGATTATCCATTCCTTTTTTCCTGGCAGTTAATCCTGAAACCGAAATATATTATTTTGAAGGAAGTTCATATAAAAAATATTATAATCCAGTTGGAGCTACTACTTATGGCGATTTTTTGAAGAGAAGCATTCTTGAGTATAATCAAAGTAAATCTTAAAAATTAATGGTAATGAGCAGGCAATTTTTCTTTGAATAGGGTATAATGTACTATTTTAATCATTTTACTTATGAAAAACGAGAATTTATTACGAAATAATATCGACAAGTATCCTATTGAGCTTGGCAGAGCAATTCCTGACTGGGTCCAAATAGTTCCAGAATTCGTAGAAAGTACGCCCATTAAGAGTCAGGAAGGTACTAGATATTATCTAATTAACCATCATTTTTATTTTGAAGAATTTCAAATTACTAAATTTAAAAGAACTATTTGCCAGCCTATTAGTATGCAAGGGGTAGAGGCTCGTTCTAAATTATTAATCGACTTTAACCCCAAGGTCAAAAGTTTAATAATTCATAATATTATTGTTAAGCGAATTGATAAAGTAATCAATAAATTACTATCGGCAGATATTCAAATATTGAAAAGAGAGATTCAAGCTGAAAGAAATATTTTTTCAGGCGACATTACTTTATCATTAATTTTAGATGACATCCAAATAAACGACCTACTGATTGTTGATATTACCGAAATTTCAACTGACCTATATAACATAGAAAATTTTGATTATTTGCAACCGCTTGAGTATCACCTTTTTTATATAGAAAAATTATTCTTCGCCCTTACTTTTAATAAAAAAAAACCAATCCAATACAAATTTTTAGATAAAGAAGAGAACTTGAAATGGCAGGAAACCCCTGAGAAAAAAACTTTTATGCTTGAAAAGACTCAGGTAGAGGGAGTGGAGATAATTAAGGGCGCTCCCTATTGGTATTGGCCGATCTCCTATTTACAATTTGGTTATCAAAAGAGTTGGCGAGATATTGCAAGCAATTATAGAAAGTTTTTCTCATCAATAGAGATATCCAATCCAGAATTATTGAGTTTGCTTGAACAAATCAGGACTCAATGTGTCACTGATCAAGCAATCGTACTATATCTTTTAAATTTTGTTCATAAGCATATCCGTTATTTAGCTAATCATACTGCTACAGATTTCGTTAAGCCTACTGATCCTAATGTGGTTTTCAAAAGAGCTTATGGAGACTGTAAAGACTTAACTTTTTTTATCTTTTCGGTATTATCTGTTTTCAATATAAGCTCATCTCCTATTCTAGTTAACCAACAATGGGGCAAAAATTTAGTGAACGTCTTGCCCTCTGCTGGATTTTTTAATCATGTAGTGCTTGCTATTTATCTTGATCAAATTCATATAATTGATCCAACGATTAGACAAAATGTCGATTCACTTCAACATTTATTTTTGCCTAATTTTGGCTATGGGTTGATCTGCGAAGAAACTACAGAAGATTTGGTCAACCTGGATGCCTATAATTCATGCCAAAATCAAATTACTATTGACGAACAATATGAAATCATTTCTTGGAAAGAAAATGATATTATTTTTAAATCGACTATAAGTTGTAGTGGATTATCGGCTTTAAGATTTCAGCAGTATTTTAATGACAATGAGCTAGATCCCAAATTTTGGGAACTATTTACAGAATCTTATAAAAAATATTTTATTATAAAAACGATCATAAGCCGAACTGTGCAAGAGCCTTTTCTGAAAAATAATCAAATAATTTTCCATATCAGCTTTAGTGTTTCTTTAAATTCTCTGGTTAATCAACAAAATTTATATGCTTGTCAATTATTCCCTCACCATATTTTGGATCAACTGATCTTAAATAATGTTCCAAACGAAATAGCTGATTTATACTATGGTCCATGTTTAAAAATTGATTACCGTATTAAAATATTGGATAATAAGATTCGGATTCTAAATAAAGACGATTTCGTGCTTACTGACGATGTTTTTTGCTATTCCCGGTCCAGCGAATATCGGGATAAATCATTTATATTTCACTTCATTTTTGATCAAACCAAAGAAGTTGTTTCTTTAAATAATTTAAATCAATTTTTAGCTAATTTAAAAGTCTCAAGAGAAGCTAGTTCTTTAAAAATCGGTAATGATATAACGCCAATAGCGCAAAAATACCGAAAAAAGTTTAGTTTGGTTAAACATTCGTGGCTACCCTATATTTCGACTATCACGATCCCCATAATGATTTTTATATTTAAAGAAAATTTTCCTCCAACTGCAGTGGTAACAAATCCGCCCTCCCCAATTATCAATAGCAGTTATCATTCTACTGAAGCAACACTCGAAGAAGCTAAATGCGTTTTAAACTCTAATAATCATGCTAATTCCAGCAGAAGCATTGCCAAAAAGTGCACTACTTAAGAGGAAAAATTTAAAGAGCATTCTTCATATTGGCTTTTCTTGACAAAACTCTTCTCTAGTTACCAGCAAAACTTGATCTTCAAATATCTCTTTGTAACTATTTGATCTCAGAATAAGACTGTAGAAGGAAAGTAAATCCCTTTCCTGTTTTTAATCCATTGCTTCTGCTTTTTGAGTTGTATATACTGATTGCATTGAAGCTTACATTTCATTTAAAATACATAGTCTTTGAGGATTTAATGACAAGGAGAGCAAATGGCAATCTATTTACAAGCCCCAGGGGCTAAAGGCAACGTTTCTGCAGATGGCTATCAAGATTGGGTAAGCATCACCAAGTTTTCTTTCAGGGGCAAGGATGTTTGATTGTGGAGGTAGGTTTAGGAGCAGCTGAAGTCTATAATACCTATGAAGAAGGAGGAAATTGGATCAGAAAAGCATTTGAAGAAACCGGAGAAATGGCAGGGAGTTTTATTGGTGGAACCTATGTAGCAGAGGAAATTATTTTAGCATTGGGATTTGTTCCTGGACCAGGTTGGGTGATTCTGATAGGGTTAGGCAGTGCAATCGCCTTAGGGTATACTCTTAAATGGGCCGGAGGGAGAATTTATGATACAGAGTTAGGAAATATACCATGATTTTTCCAACTTATAGTCCTTCTGCTTTATCTGCAACTAAAATTATCGGACTTTTGATTGGAGTTTTAATTTTCTTTTTTATATTTATTTGGTTTTTGACGCTGCCATTTATTATGTATTTGCTGCCTCGTAGATTTGATTCTAAGTTTACCAATACAACCACTTATTTTATGGCATTCGGAAATCTTTTTAGAAGCACTTGCTATGCTGTAGGAGTAGCTGTTCCTAAGTGGTTAATCAATAAAAAATCCTTATTAGGATGCACTTTTAAGGATTACAACTTATGGAAAAACGCTACCAGATTTGAACGTATTGTCTCTTACATTTCATTTTATTCCGGGTTGTTCGTTTTGTTTTTCACTATCTTATATATTGTTTTATATTTTGGATAAGCTATTGGTTGGGCTATTTTGATTGGATTTATTGGAGCAGTCGGTTTAGGATATTTAGCAAAAATGTGGATGGAAAAAATTTATGACTGGGGGAGTTAAACATGTTATTTTTTCCAGCTTATGAACCTGATCCTTTCTCTTTAACAGCAAATATCGGTGCGGGGATTCTTCTTTTTACTATGTCATTTATGTTTATTGGCGCATTTACCATACCTTTTATCATGTATTTATTGCCGCGTCGATTTGATTCTAAATTCGGATGTGCTCTAATGGGATATGGAAGTTTTATTAAAAGTAGCTGGTATTCGTTAGGAGTGGCTGCTCCCAAATGGCTAATTAGAAAAAAATCCGGGTCTTATCGACTCTTTAATGGTTACGATTTTTGGGAGCACGCCAATAAATTTGAGCGTGCACTTTGTTGTATCTCTTTTTATTCTATGAGCCTCACTATCATCGGATTAATTATTTTTTTGTTCCATTATCTTATTTACTGTTTTAGAATTTGGATAAGCTAATGGCTATAAAATATGTTATAGAAAACTTTGGCACAATATATATTCATTTCATAATTTTACGATGGAATGACGGAGGCGTATCATGATTTTTCCAACTTATGATCCTCCTGCTACATCTGCAACTGGAATTATCGGCCTTTTGATTGGGGTTCTTGTTTTCTTTTTTATATTTGTTTGGATTTTGATGCTGCCATTTATCATATATTTGTTGCCTCGTAAGTTTAATCCAAAATTTAGTAATGCAACTACTTATTTTATGGCATTTGGAAATTTTTTTAAAAGTAATTGCTATGCTTTAGGAATAGCGGCTCCTAAATGGTTAATCAATAAAAAATCCTTATTAGGATGCACCTTTAAAGATTATAACCTGTGGGAAGACGCCACAAGATTTGAACGAATTGTTGCTCGCATTTCATTTTATTCAAGTGTTTTTGCACTATTAGCGATGCTTCTTTTCTTAGTGCATTACCTTATTTATTGTTTCAGAATTTGGATAATAGCTATAAAATAACCGTTAACAAGAGGTACTCAATTCAAGCGTTATGGAACAGAAATTTTTAGCGTGGTAACTAGTAGGTTCGAAGCACAAGATCAGGTCTTTCAATAATTTCTTGATTAATTTGTTGTTTATAAAATAAAATACTGGCGTGTTTTGCTGATATTCTGATGGCAGCACTATAATGAGGACCGCCAAACAGTGTCGGCATATCTAATGTGATTCCAGGTAATGCTTTTGCAATTTCTGCTTTTACCTCAGGAACTTCCAAACAAGCAAAAAACTCATAAAGCGAGTGCCCGCCTTCTAAAGCCAATAAGATTGCAATACTATTTCTTAAATAAAAGCGGAAAAATTCTCTCTCAAAAAATTGACCATCTTTTGATTCAACACAGTGACGCAGAACAGCAATATAGACTCTAACCAGACATAACATAGTGCCAGAAATAGAATTTACAAAAGGATAGATGTTACTGGAAAACAATTGTTGAGGAAAAGGTAATTTAGCATCATCGAACATGCTTCTATCGGGACATCTATCCTCAATAACATTTTTCTGGTCAATAGCTATTTCCGGCATATAAAATGGCGCAGGGTCTGTACTGCGTAGTATCCCTGATTTATTAGAAAAAGCTAATCCCATCCCTGTACCTAATATAACTTGTTCAATGATTTTTCTAGTTTGTTCTTTAGTCGTATCGCACTCAATTAATTTTTCACCAGGATGGGTGTTATACATCATAGCGCCTCGGTGAATATTTTTAACTATTACTGGTTTACCATCTTGTAGAAATAGCTGGCCAAGCTTAAATAAATAAGCATGGTTTTCATTGGTTAAGAAAATAGTTAATGGCGTACCAGCCGATAACCACTGACAGGTTTTAAGGTCATATTTTTTTTGCAAAAAAAGTCTATAATTTAAAGTTCCTTGGTAATCTTTATGATATACCGCCCTGCTTGTCAATGAATAAATCCCAACAAGGTAAGTTTGTTTTAATATAGGGTCTTTAGTTTCTACGTGTTGATATCCTGTTGCAATAAGAGCTATATGTAGAAACATCTCTATATTTAATCTTTCAGATATTGAAAAACCTTCAGGCATTAAACATGAAATTTTTTTAATTGCTTTTCGATGAGCAAGAATGTCTCTAACTTGATCTTTAATAGGAAAAAAAGAACTTAAAATTCTTTTAAAATGAATTAATTTAATATATTTATTTGAATTTTTATATGATTTAAATAAAAAATAACATAACATCGTTTCTGCCATTCTTCTGCTACTATCATTGTTCACTGCATGTGGTTCAGTGATAATTTTATTATCTAATAAATGAAACAATTCTCTGTCATCTAATAATGATTTAGTTTCCCCAAGCGTATTATTAAGAAACTGCAAAGAAAGATTTCCTACTAAATACTGATTTTCTAGCTTTTTAATAGTTTCGCCAATTTCAGAAGTAACCTTTTTTCGATATAATTTATCTATTATTAATAAAGTTAAATGACCCAAGGTTAATCCCGGAGGGCGTCGATATGAGCTTCGCTCATATTTTTGGACGGGCAAGCTATTTGCTTTATAAATGTACCCTATATTTCCAAAATATATAGCTCCATCTAAACTATAAATGATATTAGTAAAATATTCTTCAAAGGTATAATATATCTTCGCATTTCCTTCATCATCACAAAGTAATAAAGAGCCTACCCAACTTCTAAATTTAATATAATTAATTTTATTACCAAGAAAAATTCCTGCTCCTTCATACTTAAAGTAACAAAAAGTTATTAAAGCTATTATATAATTATTATCTAAACTTCTTAGTTCGGAAAATATGGGAACCCTGTTTATTTCTGAGTAGTCTAAAATAATGTTCATCATTGCCGAAGGAGAGCAATTACATTCAGCAATATACTCTAAGCCTTTTATAAATAGGGATTTTTTTCTTGTTGACAATTCGTCTTCATTGGTTTTCATATAAATACACTTACTTTAATATCTTTTAATTTAAGTATAAATTTAAAATATTAAAAGACTTTTAAAAGTAATGCTAGTTTGCGTTTGGCACTCTAAGTAACTTCCTGTGGACCCTCGATTCAGCGCTAGTTCCGGAGCCCGATCCAAGTCAGGTTGAGTTTTCAATTACTTGTCAAGTACAATCCTTGCTAAAGGGTCTACATCATGGAAAATAATTTAGAAAAAACCTGGCAATGGCTTACACCTGAGGAACTCCTTCAGGATGTAGCCTGGTGGGCGATTTATAAAAATGCTTTTCCCGTCACCGAACAAGATAACAAGCAACAAATATTATATGCCTTACAAACAAATATAGCTAAAATTGGTGCTTATCAACAGCATGGTGTTACTCAAGCCATCGTCGTTTTCTATCCAATATACATAACAGGATTACCCTTTGTGTTTTTAAACTATTTCGCCGTATCGGATCGATATCAGGGACAGGGACTAGGACGTTGGTTATTTAATCAATTAGTCAGCGAACTCGATACTATTTTAGTGTGGGAAGTTGAAGACCCAAATATTGCAGTAGATTCCGCAGAACAAAAATTGCGTGAGCGGCGGTGGCAATTTTATCTGAGAGCAGGCGCTCAATTATTGAATTGTCAATTTATTCAACCTCCGATTGATGGTCTAAATTATGTGCCCATGCGATTAATGTGCTTGATACCAAAGCCTGACATTAATATTGATCGTTTAGAAAGAAAAATAGTAGCAGCTATTTTTTTCAAAAAATATAAAATAGTAAATCATATCAATACAGCAACTCTGAATGATTTACTGACCAAAATTTTTTAAATTTATTTTTATAAAAATTATCTATATGAATAGTAAGACTAAAGTAGTGATTGTCGGGGCGGGGATCGCCGGTTTAGGCGCTGCACAGGCGTTATTGACCAATGGCTTTGAAGTAATGGTAGTGGAAGCGCGTGATCGTTGTGGAGGACGAATTTGGGTTGATGACTCACTCGGCATACCATTAGCAAGAGGAGCCACTTGGATTCATGGTATTGATCATAATCCAATGATGCAATTAGCTCAGAAATCATCTACCCGATATTTTGCTTTGGATTACCAAAAAATGGCTTTTTTTGATAGAAATGGCCACCCTATCGCTCAAAAAAAAGTAACAGATTTTGATAATATTTTAAATGATGCCCTGCAAAAAGCACAACAATTCGCTTTTCAACAGCAAGAAGATAGCTCTTTAGCAAATGCGCTAGCGTCTATAGCTCCTTTCGGGCCATTTTCTCCACTAGAACAAGATTTATTTGTACGCAAATTAAGGTTTTTTGAAAACTATCTAGGCGCTGAGTATGAACTGTTGTCTGCACGGTATTGGGATGAAGAAGAGTTTACTTCAGGGGCACATGTTATTCTAAAAGATGGGTACTCAGCTATTATTTCTGAATTAGCACAAGGATATCCGATTCGACTCAATACTCAGGTGCAACTTATTCAAGAAACGATAGAGAATATTATTGTCCACACAGACCGAGAAAAAATTTATGCCGATGTGGTATTAATCACCGTGCCACTAGGTGTTTTAAAGGCTCAAAAATTGAAATTCGATCCGGAATTGTCAACAGTCAAAAAAACTGTAATCCAGAGATTAGGAATGGGTTTGTTGAATATTATCATGCTGAAATTTCCAAATTGCTTTTGGCCTCGTGCACATCATGGGTTTTTCTTACCCACCGCTACTACTTGCCCAGTATTTTTCAATCTGACTGATTTAGTTAACCAACCTATTTTATTAGGTTGTACTGGTGGAAAAACTGCACAACTGTTGGAAAATGAAACCGATCAACAAATCATCACTAAAGTGATCCGGCAATGGCAAGTAGTGTTTCCCAATATAACGAAACCGGAAAAATATTTTTTGACTCGATGGTCCCAAGACCCTTATAGTTTTGGCTCTTATTCTTATCTTCCTGTCGGAGCAACCGGCCAAGATCGAGATCTATTGGCTGCTCCTGAATCTAATCGTTTATTTTTTGCGGGAGAGGCAACTCACCGCCATTTTCCGGCTACAACTCATGGTGCTTATCTTTCAGGACTGCGCGAAGCTAAAAGAATTCAGCACATCTTGGGTGCATAATGATTTACTTTATTAAGACGCAAGACATTGATAACTTCAAGGCTGCCGGTGACTTGATAGAAGATTGGCGCAAATTATTAATCCTCAGTTTACCACAAAATTCTTCCCGGAACAAGATTGATTATTTCAAAACAGCAGCTCCCGCTGAAGCGAGAGCTGCTTCCTGGTTTGGATACTGAGC
>JAFEDN010000410.1 GCA_018241585.1 Pseudomonadota bacterium
ATTGTGTGTTGACGTAGTTTAGCCGCCACAAAATCCGGCGCTTTCATTTCTAGGGATAAATAAAATCGTGGATTTTTAAAGATTTTTAATGAACCGCCTTTGAGCAGACCCTGTTTTAGCCCATTGACTCGATTTTTTAGTGCTTCCAACGCTCGATCCACGCTAGCTTTGCCTTCGGCATCTTCAGTACCTGCCCCATGAGTTTTGCTATCCAGCGTATTGACTCCGTTCAATTTTATCGTCATTGATCGCAGTGATCGCTGCAATAAGCGCAGTGAATTTTTTAATAACTCGTCATTCAGCGCTGCTATGTTGACAGATAATCTTTCTGCTAAATAATCGTCAAGTTGCTGATGAATTTGTTGAACGTTTTGTAATAAAGATTGAGGAGTTTCCTTTGTTTCAGAGGGTAGCTGAGATAAGTGTTTATACTGCTCGGCGCAGCGTTGATAATCCGTCTGGTTTCGCTCAAAGAACTGATAACCAGCTCCATTTAATCCATACGAATAACAATCGATGAGCGTCGCCAATATTTTCAATTGGATGCCAATTTGTTGCAGCAGCGCATGAACTCTCAGCAAACTTCGTTGATAAGATAATGCACGCTGCCGCATTATAGTTTTTCTCAGCAGCAAATTCGGCTTTGTCGAATCTGATCCTCATTCAGGGAGCCGGTTTCTTTGCCGGTCTGTTTTTTTCGTGAATCTCCTTCCATCACCGAGCTGGTGGGTCCTCTTCCTGACCTTAAAGGAGAATCCGACGCTAATAGGTTAGATGCCGAAGGAACCTTCGTTCGGCGTGTGCTAATCGGTGGTGACTCTTTCTTCGGTTCTTTCTTCGTCTCTTGTAAATCTGTTTCAGATGGCTTTTTATTCCCCATTAAAGGTTTTGCTACCGAGGTTGGTGATTGAGCTTCCGATTTATTCGACAGTATTGCCAATTCTAAGTCGTCAGTCTGCTCTTGCTTCGATTCATGCGGAGTTTTCTCCTCTTCCAGTTCCTTTTCCTTATATTTTTCTTCTTTTTTAGGATGTTTTCCTTCTTTGTTTTCTAACTTCGGTTCAATATACAAAATAATTTTATCTAAAATAATCCCGTCTTCATCTTCAGCCTGGATCTCCAATCGCGTATGTTGAAGATCCGACGGCACAACCCCTATCCCGTCCTTGCCTACCTCTATTGTCGAATATAACAAATTTTTATCTGCATTGTATTCCATCCACCAAGGTAAGAGATCACCACCAGGTAATAGGCGATAAGTCGGTTTGGTAAATTCATAACAGCGTCTGGCTGAATCACGAATCCCAGCC
>JAFEDN010000411.1 GCA_018241585.1 Pseudomonadota bacterium
TAGAAAATCAGATTCGGCCTTTTGCCCTGGGTCGCCGGAATTGGCTATTTTTAGGTAATGAAATCAGTGCCAGTAAAGCGGCATTACTGTATAGCCTCATTCAATCTTGCAAGATAAATCAAATTGATCCACGAAGTTATTTGACTCATGTTTTAAAGCAGACTCACAAAATGCGCCGTAAGCAGGTCGATCCCCTCTCATTGCTCCCACAGTTTATCGATAAAAATCTTTTTATTAAAAGTCAATAAAATTTTAACCGAGCAGGGGGTGGGATTCTTAAGGGCTTACGCTCAAGAGAAAAGGTATGGGAGGAAAAGACGTAAGGTTCATCGGTTCTACTTCTAAAAAACTTAAAACTGGACTCACCAGCTCATCACCTTCTCTCACATCCGTTAATGATACTTCCAGTAGCTCGAGCTCCTCTTCAACTTCTTCCTCAAATACATCATCGAATTCTTAACCATGATTAAGTTGGTTTTTGTGTCTAAATTCAAAAGAAATTCAGCTGGAAATAGTATGAATAGAAACTCCGGATAGGTTTTTTGTAGCTTTAGTCTGTTGTTGAGTTATAAAATTTTGCTCAACAGTGGTATAAAGGTTTTCAAATAGGGTAAACAAGGGTGTTAATGTGTAATCCTTTCCGTAATTACAAAAACGATGTTTCATTAAGTGAGTTTCTATAATAGGAAACATTTGCTTCATGTTTTCTGAATTCCCTTGGTAGGTATATAAATAAGTAGCCTGTGTGCTCTGTGTTTTAGTCATCACATGAACTTCTTGCGCTTTGGTATTGAGCTGTTCAAAAAAATCAACCAATTTATTGTCGTTAATCGCTCGAAAATCAAGAAGCACTATCCCTGATTCTTCTATGTTTACAAATAATCGAATGGCTTGTAAAGATTCACTGGCCTCTATATAACTCAAACTAAAATAAGTATTTTCTTTTTTTTCAGCGGTTCTGCTTGAAGTGTACAAAGTATTGGCTTATCTGCGCCGCGAAGACTGTAGGATTTTCCAAAAATTTCGACACCTTCTGGCTTCCCTTCGCTACGATGAACAGATAGTGAAAATTTCGCATTAGGATTGTCCTGATCTTTAACGGGAGAAAAAAACTCAAAGTGCATAGCTAATGTCCTCGCAGTTTATTTATCTTTTCAATGTGTTATGGTAACATTATTTAGACGCAATGGAAAGTGATCACTGGCGGGTTTCAAGAAAGGAATACCTGTTCTGGTCAAGTAAAATTAGACCTCATTTTTAAAGAGGTTTTCATTTAATTTTTCAAATTGCATCGGACTGATATAATT
>JAFEDN010000412.1 GCA_018241585.1 Pseudomonadota bacterium
GCCGCCGGAGATATCAATGGTGATGGGGTAGCAGACCTGCTGATCGGGGCAAGCGATTATTCCAGTGACAAGGGTCGAAGCTATGTGGTGTTTGGCGATGCGCCGCCGGTATTAGTGAACAATAGCCTGTCGTTATCTGTGGGCGCAACGATTAATCTGAATTCAGGCTTTTTGGCTGCTTATGATCGCAATCATAATAATAATACCTTGGTTTTTGTTCCCAGTGCGGTAGAGCACGGTCAATTTGAAGCGGTAGGCGCGCCGGGAGTTCCTCTGGTTAATTTCACCCAGCAGCAAATCACCAGCGGGGCGATTCAGTTTGTTCATGACGGCAGTTTAGTCGCCCCCCGCTACAATATCACCGTGCGTAGTGACGGTATTGCCTGGACCGGTCCTCTGACTGCGAAAATTAATTTTATCGGTACACCGCCCAGTTATTTTCCAGAAATATTGCCGCTGGCGAGTTTGAATGGAAAAAACGGCTTTAAGCTGGACGGTGAAGTGTCGGGTGATGCCAGTGGCTGGTCGGTAAGCGCGGCGGGCGACATCAATGCCGATGGGTTTGCTGACTTATTAATTGGGGCGCCTTATCGTGCGAGTGATACTGGTCGTAGCTATGTTGTGTTTGGTGGTCCGGGAGTCAGCGGTTCGGGTCTAGTTACGCTTTCGGGACTTAATGGTGGTAATGGATTTAAACTAGATGGAGAGGGGGTAAGTGACTTCAGTGCTTATTCGGTGAGTGCTGCAGGTGATATCAATGGCGATGGATTTGCCGATCTATTGATTGGAGCACATTATTATGCGGATTATGAGGGTCGTAGTTATGTGGTGTTTGGAGGCCCGGGGGTAGGTAGTTCAGGTTTGATTGCTTTGTCAGGGCTCAGTGGGAGCAATGGTTTTAAACTGGATGGCGAAGCAGTGATTAACTTCAGTGGTTATTCAGTGAGCGCCGCAGACGATATCAATGGTGATGGGGTCGCTGACCTGTTGATTGGAGCTTATCGTTATGCGACTAATACGGGTCGCAGTTATGTAGTGTTTGGTGGTTATCAAACTTGAACTGCCTACACCTGAACCACCAAACACCACATAGCTGCGACCCGTGGAGCTTGCATGCAATGGTGCTCCAATCAACAGGTCGACAAACCCATCATCATTGATATCACCTACGACGCTCACAGAATAACCGCTGCAGTCAGACGTCACTTCGCCGCTCAGCTTAAAGCCATTGCTGCCATTAAGCCCAGAAAACGCAACCAGACCTGAACTGCCTACGCCCGAACCACCAAACACTACATAACTGCGA
>JAFEDN010000413.1 GCA_018241585.1 Pseudomonadota bacterium
TCATTGAATCCTGCTGGGAAAGCGTGCCGCAAAAGCGTCCGACGGCCATTCAGGTTGCGGAGCGATTAAAACCCTTAGTCACGACAACAGAACAAAAACAATCATTAGCCCCATCGACTCTTAGCCTGAAAGAAGACCAGCGCGAATTGGAAATGCAGAAACTCAAAGCCGAGATGGAGCAGATGAAATTGGCGCATGAACAGCAATTACGGGCTGCCGTTGAAGGAAAGCAGCGGTTGGAAGCAGAAAAACAACAAAGAGAAAAGGAAATGGAGCGGCTGAAACAGCGGCATCAAGCGGAATTAAAACGCAGTCAGGAAAAAACTGAACTCAAGCCGCCTGCTCAAACGATTGCCACACCCCCGAAACCCACGCCAACGCCCATGTCGCAGGTCATCCCCCAAACCTTGATGCCCGCACCAAAACCCGCAGCCAGCCTAAAGCAATTGAAATTGCAAGATCAATTGATCGCCGCTTGCAAACAAGGGGATGAGAAAACCGTGACAGCTTTATTAAAACAAGGCGCAAAACCAGATAGGCCGAATACGCAGGGCGAGCAGCCGTTAGGGGCGGCGGTGTGGGGCATGTGTCCTGATGTGGTGAATGCCTTACTCGAAGAGGCAAAAGGCATCGCGCCGATGACCTGGGAGGAATGCGAAAGACATAATCTCGAGAAGTACAAAGAAGTGTTTATCATACCGAAATTTGAACCGAAAACGTCTGGCGAATGGTATACGTTGTTACAAAAGATGGATCCCAACCCATTCATTCGAGCATTTCATTTGAAGAAGGTGGATGAGGTTTGGTATTATTCGGACTCTAGCAGTTGGAAAACGTTGAACAGGTGTGTAAAGGCTTTATTAGTGGTGGTGGAGGAGATGCGGTCGGTGGCGGTTGTTTGTAGTTCAACGGAGGTGGGGTATGTCGGTTTTAGAACACAGATTAAACAAGGCATAGAGAGCGCAAAACGTCCAACGGCGGGGAAGAATTTTTAGAGCAGGACTGTATTAAGGTGGGTAATTGTGATTGACCAAAATATTCCAGCGCTGCCGTTATCCAAGATTCCCAGTTGATACTTTCACGAAGACCACTAAAACACCAAGTTAAAAATTCTGCGCCAATAAGACCGCAAGCGCCTAGCGCTCACTTGTTGCTTCTGAAGCCCGGACAGATTGGTTGCCATTCGGTTTAACGTTTGTTGACTGATCGTCAACCCCTCTGGGCTAAACCGGTAACCCAGGAAATCGATTCCTTTTTCCACACGCCCGGCATTGGTTTTGTCCGGGTGTTTTTTCACTTTCA
>JAFEDN010000414.1 GCA_018241585.1 Pseudomonadota bacterium
AGCGGTAGCGACCTTTCCCTTGATTACTGAGTTCCGGCTTTGCCGGAGCTCAGTAATCAAACCAGGAAGCAGCTCACGCTTCAGCGGGAAGCGGCTGTCAGATTGTAAGTTTAACTGCTTTAGATTTACAATCAGTATACTCAGTTCGGATCCCTATTAAATACCCAGGAGATTAAATGAGCCAAGCCATCGAAAATCTAATAGCAGCACAACAACGTGCAATGAGCATCCGGCCAAAAGTTGGCGGTTTCCCTTACCTTGCTGAAACGCTGAGACTTGCCGGGGTCACCCGAAATATTTGGTCTTTACCATCTTGCCAAAGTATTTATTTTAGCAAACTTGGGGCAGTGGTAAGCCAAGGAACACCTCTTATCACTAATATGGCTGAAGTTCCAAAATTTAACCAAGAAGCTTTGATTCAAGCATTGAGAGTTGATCAAGCTGGTGCAAGTACTTTTCCTGAATTTCTTAAATCAATTTGGGAAGCGGGTATTGTCAGCTATGATGTAGACTTCGAGCAACGCCAGGTTAGCTATTTTGGAATTCTCGGAGAATTGTATGTCGAAGTATACCCTGCAGTTAAACTACCCTCAGAGATATCATTTCAATGAGCTGACTCGACGATATTCTGATAACTTTTAACTAAATGATTTACCTCAGTTGGATAGCCAAAGGTAGCTACCCACTTCCCGTCGGGATTAAACAGGTATAGTTCAGCACTATGATCCATCATATAATCGCCGTTAGCTTGAGGTATTTTTTGGTAGACCAGACCCAAGTCTTTGCTGAAATTATTAAGTGTATTACTATCGGCAGTCGCACCGATAAAGTCAGCGTTGAAATTTTTAACGTAATTATGCATGACCGCAGTAGGGTCTTTTTGAGGATCAACCGTAATCATGATAACTTGCGGTATTGATTGACTTGGTAGCAATTTTTTAAGCTGTTTGGTCATACCGTTCAGATTAGCCAAGGTCGTGGGGCAAACACCAGGGCAGTGTGTAAAACCAAAAAACAAAAACGTCCAATGGCCTTTTAGATTATTATTGCTAAATATTTGTCCCTTATCATCGGTTACGGTAAAAGCAGTAATGGTCTTTGGTGAGGGCAGCAAATAATCCTTTTTAGATTGTGACATAGCCGGCATAGCGGACATAGTTGTTGAATTGGCAAGCGCCTGCTTGGTATGGAAGTAAACACCTAAACCAATCAAAACGACAATAGTTACAGTAGTGATTATTGTCCGGCTCATTCTTTCATGCGAATGTACGTTATTCATAGAAATTGCTCCTCATC
>JAFEDN010000415.1 GCA_018241585.1 Pseudomonadota bacterium
AAAGCGGAAGTTCCGTAGGTCGGGCGGGGGACATTAATGGTGATGGTTATGTCGATCTGATCATTGGAGCTTATGGTTATCCTCAGGGTAATAACAGGGGACGCAGTTATGTGATATTCGGTGGTAGAAGAGTTGGTGGCAGAGGCATAGTGAGTCTCTCAGGCCTTACCGGCAATATTGGTTTTAAACTGGATGGAGAAAATAATGCTGACCGAAGCGGCGTTTCCGTTAGTGCTGCGGGGGATATTAATGCCGATGGATACGATGATTTCATCATTGGGGCGCCTTACTATTCACAAAACAGTGCCAAAGGTCGAAGTTACCTGGTCTTTGGCAGACAAGGAATTGGTAGTAGCGGTAATATATTTGATCTCGCCGGTCTTAATGGTAGCAATGGCTTTAAGCTGGATGGTGAGAATGAGAATGATTACAGTGGTCACTCCGTCAGTGGGGTCGGAGATATCAATGATGATGGAATTTCTGATCTCATTATTGGCGCTTATGGTTATCCAAAAGCTCATAAAGCTGGTCGCAGTTACGTGGTGTTTGGAACAGCAAATTGGTCGACAACGACCCCTCCGCTACCGACATCAGCCCCCATAGACCCAGGGATCATTCAGTTGTCAGCATTAAATGGGGAGGATGGATTCCAACTGAATGGTGTGGATCAGAATGATTTTAGTGGTTGGGCAGTCAGTGGAGCCGGAGACGTTAATGGCGATGGATTTGCTGACCTGATTATCGGTGCGCCTGGCAATCCAGGTACCAGTGGTTATAGTTATGTGGTATTCGGTGGCGATGCAGTTGGTAAAGGGGGAATATTTAATCTTACCAGACTCGATGGCTCTAATGGTTTTAGACTCGATGGTGAATATAATAGCGGTAGTTCTGTGAGCACTGCGGGAGACATTAATGGTGATGGTTATGATGATTTAATCATTGGAGCCGGTAGCTATAGTAGTTATAAGGGTTGCAGTTATGTGGTATTGGGAGGAGCGAGAATTAGCACCAGTGGGGTATTTAATCTTTCCAGCCTTAATGGCGCTAATGGCTTCAAACTCCTTGGTGAAAATAATGGTGATTACAGTGGCTACTCCCTCAATGCGGCTGGGGATGTTAACGGAGATGGGTATAGTGATTTAATTATTGGAGCGCCTTTTTATCCAGGAAATCATGCTCAGGGCCGTAGCTATGTCATATTTGGCGGACAAAGCCTGGGTAGCATTGGTAGTATAAACTTGGCGTCGCTCAATGGCGCCAATGGGTTTAAGCTGGATGGGGAATTTATTAATGA
>JAFEDN010000416.1 GCA_018241585.1 Pseudomonadota bacterium
GGTTTAATAATGGCAGACGTAATAATTTCCTACAAGGCGGAAGCATTTTACGGTGATTTGTTAACCATAGAACTATTTTCTGACGAGCTCACAGATAAATCTTTCGATCTCCTGTATCGCATAAAAACCACGCGCAGCAATGCCGAACTAGACGTTGCATACGCCAAAACAGGCATGATATGTTTCGATTATACGGATAGAAAAATAACTTCTATGAACAATGAATTAAAAAGCCTTTTAAAAGGAGTTGATTTTTAAGATTTTTTATTACTTTTGCAGTCCAATTTTTTGGCGAGGTAGCTCAGGCGGTTAGAGCGCAGGATTCATAACCCTGAGGTCTCGGGTTCAACTCCCGATCTCGCTACACAAAATCGGGACTTTGTCCCAAATTTCACTGGGCTGCTCTTATTGAGCAGCCTTTTTTCTTTAGTTTTTTCGAATACTAGTTCTCGATTTTTTCCCTTTCATTAGGTTTTTCAACCGTTTATTAGGTTTTATCCATTGTTTTCGTTTCGCATCGCTAGATTAGCATTTAAGCCCTGATCGCTTGAAAAATTTTATTAGCTATGACTAGAAAACTATCACTTGAAATCATTACTTCCTTACTTGTATTGTTGTTTGTTTATGCTGCCTTCAGCAAGCTAATGGATTTTCGTTCTTTTCGGGTGCATCTGGAAGTTACTCCTTACGTAGGCAGTTTTGCCCGCTCATTATCAATATTACTGCCGGCAGGTGAATTATTGATAGTGATATTGCTATTACGACCGCAAGCACGACTTGCAGGTCTATGGCTGTCATTTATAACTATGATCCTATTTACTATTTATGTTGCTTTAATGTTACTGACACAGCAACATTTACCCTGCACTTGTGGAGGCTTTATTCAAAAGTTAAGCTGGCCGCAACACCTGGTTATGAACATCATATTTACAATTGTCGCCCTTGCAGGAATAATATTGAACAATCGATTGCGCACAGGCAATGCAGGTAACAGCCATTATCATTTTTCTGCTCGCCTAAATGACATTTAGCAGACTGCAGTTAGTTTATAAGCTGTCTTTTAAAGAATGAACGGGACAACCTCGCCTTCCGGTAAGTAGTTTAATACAGTGCGGGTTATTGTAGGCCGCGGCAATACTTAAAAATCGAAGTGTTGAGCAATACTGATTTCTCTTTTATCACTTAAAAAAACAATCTATGAAAAAGTTAAGAACAAGCTTACCAATTGTTGCATTAGTATTAGGTGTACTTGCTGCATCCGCTTTTAAACCCGCCAGCCATGAAAAAA
>JAFEDN010000417.1 GCA_018241585.1 Pseudomonadota bacterium
CCTGTTGAATGAACTCAGGTCTTTTTACACTAAATTTATCCTGCAGTTGATCCCGTCTGGAAATAAATAAACTATCTGCAGCAAGATCACGCATGCCTATTTCAATGCGGATCGGAATACCCCGTTTAACATGATGCCAGAATTTTTCACCGCCTGATATTTCATGAAGATCAATTTCCACTTGAATCAATCCCTTGCCAAATTTTATTTCAGAAAGCTCTTTTTTTAAAGATTCACAATAGTTAATCACTGTCGCCGCGTCTTGCTCCTTACGAATAATAGGTAAAATCACTATATGAATTGGAGCGATTTTAGGAGGTAATACCAGACCGTCATCATCACTATGAGTCATGATTAAACCACCAATTAAACGGGTCGATGAACCCCAAGAAGTCGTCCAGACAAATTGTTGCTGTTCATGTTGATCTGTAAATTGAATATTGAAGGATTTCGCAAAATTTTGTCCAAGGAAATGCGATGTTCCTGCCTGCAATGCTTTACCATCCTGCATCATCGCTTCTATAGTGAAAGTATCTACTGCGCCAGGAAACCGCTCTCCAGCGGTTTTTTCGCCAGGGATAACGGGTATGGCCAGAGTATTTTCAGCAAAATCAGCGTAAACGCCCAGCATTTGCTGAGTTTCTGCTTGAGCTTCGGCGGCAGTTGCATGAGCGGTGTGACCCTCCTGCCATAAAAATTCAGAAGTACGCAGAAACAGCCGAGTGCGCATCTCCCAGCGCATGATATTAACCCATTGGTTTAATTTTAAAGGTAAATCTCGATATGAATTGATCCATTTAGCATATTGCACTCCAAAGGCTGCTTCACTGGTAGGCCGAATAATGTAGGGTTCTTCCAGTTCGCCCGCTGGGATTAACTGCCCTTCAGGGCCGGTTTCCAGACGGTGATGCGTCACTACGGCGCACTCTTTAGCAAAACCTTCAATGTGGTTAGCTTCTTGTTGTAGGTATTGTAATGGAATTAATAATGGAAAATATACATTGCTATGACCCGTTTCTTTAAAACGGGCATCCATCACGGCTTGGATTCTTTCCCAAATAGCATAACCCCAAGGCTTGATTACCATGCAACCTCGCACAGGGGAGTTTTCAGCTAAGTCCGCTGCTTTAATCACTTGTTGATACCATTGCGGGTAATCTTGTGCTCTTGTAGGGGTAATGGCGGTTGAACGGTTCATAAATTCCTTAAAAATTAAAGTATCACACATTTGTTGCTAGAAGCTGGTAAAATATTTTCTTCAGGGTCGATCGCAATCGATTCATGCAAT
>JAFEDN010000418.1 GCA_018241585.1 Pseudomonadota bacterium
TAATATGGCATTACCACGAAGGGAATACGATTTCAAAAATCAATTTTAATTATGAAGCCTATGCCAGATTACTATAGGTATTTAATTAGGGCTGCTTAGAGATTAGAAAATGATCAGGATAGCAAATCAGCTCCTTTTTTCAAGCGTTAATTTTTATAACCCTCTGATTTTAAATTTTTAAAACCCGAAACTCGGGTTACATTAAAGTTTCGACAGCAATATCTTCGTTTAGGCTCGGCCAATGTATACCAATACCATTACCGATAAACCGCCACTCGTTGCGTTCTGCTTCGCTGGCGTCAAGTAATTTCGGAAACCATTCTAATGGCGCTGAAATTTCTCTGCCATCGGCCAGCACAAAATGTAATGAAGTCTGAGTAAAAGTCACATCAATTGCGTGATCATTGAATTTTATTGATGCGCTACCTGTAAGCATTTTATTTAACATTCTTGCCAGTTATGTAAGCCAAGAAACCCGTGACTATACTGCTGGCTATTGCTGTAGCCCATTTTTCGTCATCGGCAGAGAAGGTGTGGCTCAACAATACATAGGCACAAAAACTAAAAGCGCCTAACAGTAAAACCAGACCGACGAAGAAAAGAATCATATCCTTGCATCTGCGGAATCGCGCATCATCCGGATTTTCCTGTGCTGGCGTTTCAATGGATAAATTCAAATACTTACTTTTCAGCAGCTCGTTAAGATCAATTCTGACACTTTAAAGTCCTACTATTTCTTTGATCACCCGCTGGTCTTTTCCTATCACGCCTAAATGATTCCCTTTACCTTTCTCTTCTAAAGCAACCTCCATCAAGGCAATTGATTTCCTTAGCACATCACTTTTGGTACTGTGAGAAGCAGTAGCCATCTGATCTAAAATTTTATTGACCTCTGGCGAAACGTCCAGGGATAAACGAATATTTTTGCTCATGGAGTTCTCCGTAAATTTTACTTATTTATTACTTATAAATTAAGTGTAACACAATAGTACCTATGTTACATAGGAATTGAAGACAAATTTTTTTCTGACACGATTACACCCAGATTACACTTGCGACACGAGGTCGCAGAGCGGGTTGTCTCCACCGAAGTCGGAGACCCATCTTATCACAGGGAGGACTCTAGGGCTATGAATAAAGAGCTAGCCTGACAATGTAATGAAAGGCGCAAGCCTGGGGTTTGAATCGTGAGAGGAGAACCCTCCTGAAAGCCGAGATTCAGGTAGATGCTAGAGAGCCAGTAGGGTGAACACAGGTGAATTTACGCACAGATCGTGATGGG
>JAFEDN010000419.1 GCA_018241585.1 Pseudomonadota bacterium
GACACAAGAAAAACAGCGCTTATTTTCAGAATTTTATTATGCGGCTAAGACCTGGAAAATTGCTCGCCGTATCGTGGTTAAAGCAGAACATACGCTAAAAGGAGCCAACCCTCGATTTATCGTTACTAATCTTTCTGGTGAAGCCCAATGGCTTTACGATGAGATTTATTGTGCTCGTGGTGAGATGGAAAATCGCATTAAAGAACAACAATTGGATTTATTCGCCGATAGGACGAGTTGCCATGACTGGTGGGGGAATCAATTTCGATTATTGCTTTCAAGTAGCGCCTATATTTTAGTATCAGCGATTCGCCGTATTGGTTTATCGGGAACTGAATTATCGCAGGCCCAATGCGGTACGATTCGTTTAAAATTATTTAAAATTGGCGCGGTAATTATTCGTAATACTCGTCGTATTCGTTTTCTTCTTTCGAGCGGTTTTCCGTATCAAAATTTATTTTCGCAATTAGCCGCTAAATTATGCGCGGGATAGAGGGATAGCGTGCTGTCCCCGGCACAAGCAAAGAATGGGGGTTGGGGGGATTGCGTCTAAAATTAGCTTTTTTGTTCAAAAAATAAATCTTTTCCATCTTCAATGCTCTCTTTTTGCTTTTTCAAAAATTTTTCTGAAAAATTAATTTAAGGGTGAAATATGCGGGCTATCGTGCAAAAATTGATTGCAGCACAACAAGTCGCCGCCCCTGCATAAAAAATAAAATTTATTTCTGAGAATTTTTAAAAATTATGTGTAGCTGCTAAATAGCTGTGGGTGATTGTTGTCCAAAGTCCAATCATAAGCGATTTCTTGTCGCACAAATCCATAAAACCATCCTTTAGTGGTCTTTCCCATTTCAGCGATTTCTTTAAATACTTTATGTTGGCTGATTCTTTTAGATTGACAAACAATGATGGAAGTCGAATCGACAAAACCAATACCGCTGAAATCGGCTTTGAGGCTTTGTAAAAAAGCGCTGAGCGGGATGAGCACCCGATGAATTAAAGAGACAAAGCGAGTGTAGCTCAGCGCGTGGGGGAAATCTGCTCGTAAAGAGCCGTTAAGGACTTCTTTGATATAGAAATTTTTAAAATCTCGATAACGAGATTGTTGAAACCAAAGCAATAAGGTCATGATTTCACTATAACTCATATCCGTTTTTCTTTGTCGTTTTTTGAGTTCCCGAAGTGAGCAGAACGCGTTGCCATTCTGGCAAAAAAATTTGGCAGAATTCATCGACGAGACAAAATAATTCCAGTAAACTCATATGCCTTGGCCTCCTTG
>JAFEDN010000041.1 GCA_018241585.1 Pseudomonadota bacterium
CGTTGGTGACATGGTCACCGGCGATAGGAATGACTCCGGTATGGCGAATGGCTCCTTCAGTGAAGATGGCAATGTCGGTAGTGCCTCCGCCCATATCAATCATACAAACGCCGAGCTCTTTTTCGTCTTCCGTTAATACCGAGTGGCTGGAAGCTAACTGTTCCAACACGATATCACTAACTTCTAAACCACAACGGCGCACACATTTACTGATATTTTGAGCAGCGCTGACCGCCCCGGTAACTATGTGCACTTTTGCTTCCAAGCGAACCCCTGACATACCGACCGGTTCACGCACCCCTTCTTGGGCGTCGATGATAAATTCTTGAGGGATAATATGAAGAATTTTTTGATCAGCAGGTATGGCTAAGGCTTTAGCGGCGTCAATGACTCTTTCAACATCGGACTGGTTCACTTCTCGATCACGTATAGCCACAATGCCATGGGAATTCATGCTGCGAATATGACTGCCGGCAATTCCGGTGAAAGCCGAACGGATTTGACAGCCGGCCATTAGTTCAGCTTCTTCAATAGCACGCTGCATGGACTGAACGGTGGCTTCAATGTTGACTACCACGCCTCGTTTCAACCCATTGGATGGATGGCTTCCAAAACCAATCACTTCAATTTGAGCATCGTCGGTGACTTGACCGACTAATGCAGCAATTTTACTGGTGCCTACATCCAGCGCTACGATCAAATTTTGATCTGGTTTTTTTGCCATTTGCGAACTTGCTCCAGCTATTGCTTTGTTTTATTCATGCTCACCCTTAGCGGGTGGTCTACTATGAGGCATTATATGCGATTTACTGGCTCGGGAGAAGTATCAAAATGTCAATTTTCGGCAGGATTTTTCCAACCAATTGCGATGCTATTCGGATACCGCAAATCAATGTTAGCAACATGGTCTGATTTATCGCCAATCAGTTTCGGATACCAGTAAGTTAACTTCTCTACCCGGCTGATCATTTGTTCTCTTCCTATGGTTACCACAATGCCGTCGTTGAGAGTCATTTGCCAGCTACCGCGCTCGTTTAAAATAAGATGAGTCACTTTTAAATTTATTGGTTTGAGTAGATTTTCGATTTGTTGATAGCTGCTGAGGACAATGGGCGCCTGATCTTCAGGCCCTTCCAAAATAGGAAGATCGCTGGGAGCATCTTGAGGGGCTTCAAATATTTGAGCATCGTTATTAAACAGATATTTATCGTTCCACCTAGCCACTGGCACATGCTCTTTAACAGCGATAATTAAAATTCCCGGCAACCTTCTGACGGCTACATCCTCAACCCATGGAAAGGTCATTAGTTTTTGTTTGACACCTCGCATATCCAATGTGAAAAATCCACCGTTAACGGATCGTTCAGCCGATTGTTGCAGTTCTGTTAGTTTTAGGTGATTAAATTGACCTTGAATCCGCACTTCATGAAACGGCAAGGTGTTAGGGTCGCTCACTTGTTTCCATATCCATAGCCCTGCGGCTATCACCAGCCCCATAACTAAACCCGCCAGCATCATCGGCCAATAGGTTTTCCAGGGAACAGCGGCCTGTCTTGAATTTCTCTTCTTAGAAGATTGCCAATGATCGAGTTGAGTTTTAAACAAGGATATCCTTAGCATGCGAACATGTTATAAAACACCTTTGACGAAAGCAATTACTTTTTATTAAGACCCCAAGTGCAGCGAGGGGAAAGCAATCCAGTACAAAATTTCTACAAATGCGAACTGGGTTGGTTCACTCGCAAGCTCGTTCGCAATGACAATTCATTTTTGCAATAGCGCGAATTTCTTTCACCAAGGTTTCGATATTACCAGCGCCTTGCAACAAAACGATATCACCATCATTTAGTAAAGAATGCAACAAAGCCGGTAGATCGTTTAAGTTGGGAACGAAATGAGCATTAAGATGCGACTGACGCTGTACCGCCTGAAATAATAGTTCGCCATTGACTCCTGAAATAGGGGCTTCACCAGCAGCGTAGATATCCAATAAGAACAACAGATCAGTCTCATTTAAAACCTGAGCAAAGTCATCTAATAAAGCCTGAGTTCTGGAATAACGGTGCGGCTGAAAAGCCATCACCAAGCGCCTGTTAGGCCAAGCTAACCGGGCTGCGGCAATAGTAGCTTTTATTTCAGTGGGATGATGACCATAATCATTAAATAATAAAGCCTTTCCTCCTTTAACAGTGATTTCTCCACAAGGATGAAACCGCCGTCCCATTCCTGGAAACTCTGCTAAAGCTTTCAATAAAGCTTGATCACCAATCTGATATTCGCCGGCCAATGCAACAATTGCTAAAGCATTTAATACATTGTGTAATCCCGGCAAATTTAATACGGCTAAATCTGCTAGATTCCGGCCATGACGAATCAATCGAAAATAACTTTTTAAGCCCAGTTGTTGAAACTGATCCGCGCGAATTTGAGCTTGTTCTGAAAAACCATAAGTGATCACCCGGGTTGATATTTTTGGCAATATTTCTCGAACCGTTGGATCATCGATACAGACAATGGCCACTCCCCCAGGAGCAACACTATTCAAAAAATCAATAAAAGCTTGCTTTAAACAACTAAAATCCCATTGATAATTTTCTAAATGATCTGCTTCGATATTGGTGACAATTGCCACTTGAGGCTGTATAAAAAGAAAGGACTGGTCACTTTCATCTGCTTCAGCGATGATCTCTGGACCCTTACCAATTCGCACCGTGCTTTCACTGCCTCGTAGCATACCGCCGATAACATAAGTTGGGTCGAGGTTAGCAACGGTCAACAATAATCCCGCTAACCCAGTGGTTGTGGTTTTGCCATGGGTCCCGGCAATAGCAATCCCCCGGCCAGAAGACATGATTTCGGCCAACAATTCGCCACGTTGAATCAGCGGCAGTCCTTGCTGTTTAGCAAATACATATTCTGGATTTTTAAAATTGATGGCGCTGGAATAAACTACAGCATCGGCGTCCCTTGAATGCTCCGCTTCATGACCTAAAAAAATTTGCGCGCCCAACCGGGTTAGCCGTGAAGTAATGGCGTTGTTGACTTTGTCAGACCCCGAAACTTGGTAGCCCTTGGTGAGTAAAATTTCAGCCAAGCCGGACATACCGATTCCGCCGACGCCTATAAAGTGGACTTTTTTAATTGCAGGGTTATGTAAAATTGTTTTCATAGTTTATTTTGAAGTTACCTCTCAATAATCATTGTGAGCGTCAGCAAAGCAACCCAGTACAAAATTTCCACAAAGTTCAAACGTAATCGTTCACGGGACAGATGGGAACGGCCAATATTGCTTCACTGGCACTCGCAACGACGGCAAATTTGCCGCGTATAGCTAAATGGAATCCTCATTTGTTATTTTATATTAAAATTTGATTTTTGGCTTTTTTTAGAACAATTTCTGTCAAAATTTGAGCAGAATCTGCCTGGTAAAGGTCACGCGCTTTCTGCGCCATGGCAACTAATAAGGACCGATCTTGTTCAAATTGAATAACCAATGCACTTAATTGGGTGAGAGTTAAATCCGATTCCCGAATTAATTTCGCAGCTCCTGCCTGCTCTAAATACCGAGCATTGTACCATTGGTGGTCATCTACGGCAGCGGGAAAGGGAACTAAAATACTGGCGATGCCGACTGCAGTGATTTCAGCCACAGTTAAAGCTCCAGCTCGGGCGATTAATAAATCCGCCCATTGGTAAGCAGTGGCCATGTCATCAATAAAAGCTTGAGCTTTGGCAGTTATTTGGCTTTGTTGATACCGGTCATGAATGACAGCATAGTCTTTCTTACCGGTTTGGTGCCAAATCTCTATTTTGTCTGGACTTGGAAAACTCAGCACCATCTGACTGACTAACTCATTTAATGCATGCGCCCCTTGACTGCCTCCCAATATTAAAACTCGTAGCGGCCCCCGCCGATGAGCTAAACGATCCACAGGTTGAGCAACAGCGACAATATTCGCTCGAACTGGATTGCCAATAGCTTTGGCTCCTGGGAAAACATCGGGGTAGGCACAAATCACTTGATCAGCGATTTTGGATAACATCCGATTTGTATAACCGGAGATAGCATTTTGCTCATGAATAATTAAAGGAATTCTTGCTAACTTAGCAGCCATTCCACCCGGGCCGCAGACAAACCCACCCATGGCTAACACTGCGGCAGGTTTTAGCTTGTGAATTATCTTCCAAGCCTGCCAAGTGCTGCTGGTAATGTTCCAAGGAGCCGCCAATAAGGCTTTTAATCCTTTCCCTCGGAGCCGCTGAGCCGGAATACAAATTAACGGGAAACGGTCTGGGATGATATTTTTTTCTAAACCCACTTCGGACCCCAGCCAAAATACTTCTAGACCTTTTTTTTTGAGTAGATCAGCCACAGCCAAAGCGGGAAAAATGTGCCCGCCGGTGCCACCAGCAATAATAAGAATTCTCATTACCAATCCTGCTAACTTTTTTATTAATATAATTTATTCGGATACCGCTTCAACAGTATCTAGCGGCATTTTCCACGCCAATTGGTTTCATGGCTGATCCGCAAAATAATGCCTATCAGTAAGCAGTTAACTAACATACTACTGCCCCCATAACTAACAAATGGTAAAGTCAGCCCTTTGGTAGGCAATACCCCAGCATTAACGCCAATGTTGATCATACCTTGTATTCCCAACCAGGCCGCTGCTCCATAAGCTACATAAGAGGCAAACAAGTTGTTTTCTTTGGTAGCAAATCGAGCCAATCGTAAAATCGTAACAATTAATGCAACAAACAAAACCATAAATGCCAAAACACCCACCAGACCCAATTCTTCAGCAATAACCGCAAATAAAAAATCGGTATGGGCTTCCGGCAAGTAAAATAATTTTTGAATGCTATTGCCCAAGCCTACTCCCCAAAAACCGCCTTGGCCAAAAGCAATCAAAGATTGAGTCAGTTGATATCCTGATCCATACTGAGCATTCCAGGGGTTGAGAAAAGTGGTTAACCTCTGTAACCGGTATGGAGAAAGTAGCGCCAAAGCAGCTAATGCGGCTATGGCAACTCCGAGCAACAACAAAAACCAAGAGAACCGTACTCCCCCCACAAATAGCAAAATTAAAAACATCGCACTTAATACAAAAGTAGCGCCGAAATCAGGTTCCAATAAAAGCAACAAAGCCATCACCGCTAAGAAAATCAAAGGTTTTAAAAAACCACTCAGTTGCGATTGAACTTCTGGTGCATGCCGTTGCAGGTAACCGGCTAGGTATAATAAAGCAGCCAATTTTATCAGTTCGGAAACTTGTAAGGTAATAAACCCTAGATTGAGCCAACGTCGACTGCCGTTCATCACTCTGCCGATGCCCGGGATTAATACTAATATCAATAAAAAAAGGCCGATAAATAATAAAGGTGTGCTAATACTTTGCCAAAATGTTAAAGGGACGCGCGTAGCAGCAAAGGCTAACAATATACCAAATCCTAAATAAATGGCTTGCCGAAAAAGGTAATGGAATGGATATCCGAATTGCCGATCTGAAATCACCATCGATGCTGAAGCGACCATCAATAAACCAAACAACAACAGAGCGGCGGTCATGCCCATTATCCAACGATCATAATGAGTGGATTTCACAGGGCCACCTCATCAAAACCAGGTAACTTCCACTTTTGAATGTTTCGGGTGAATTCAAGTTTCATGAACTAATCCTGATTGATTTCATGGAAAGATGTCCTTTATCGCTTGCACAAATACTTCTCCTCGATGAGCATAATTCCTGAACATATCCAAGCTGGCGCAAGCTGGTGATAATAGTACGATATCTCCTGGGTTAGCTATTTGAGCTGCTTTGTTTACTGCTTCAGGCATTGAAGTGACATCGTGCAAAGGTAATTTGTTCTGGAACAAGCTTCGAAAAAGAGCAGCGTCTTGTCCTAATAAAATCAGTTGATCAGCCATTGTGGTTACTGGAGCCACCAATAAGCTCAAATCTGCTTTCTTAGAATCTCCGCCAGCTATTAAAATGATTTGACCACTTTTTGCTATAAATAAACTTTGCAAAGCGGCAATAGTGGCTCCGACATTAGTGCCTTTGGAATCATCATACCAGCGAATGCCGCCATATTCTCCAACAAATTGGCAACGATGCGGCAGCCCTTTGAAATTTTGTAAAGTTTTGATCATGCCGGCTAAAGGCAAGCCTGCAGCCGAACCTAGCGCCAACGCTGCTAGGGCATTTTGAAATTCATACTGCTGTTTAAATTGCATGGTTTTAACCGGCAAAACCAGTTGCTCGCCGATTGCTAAATAAAGTTCACCCTGGTGTGCTCTTAGGCAAAAAGCTTCAAGGTCTGATTTTAAACTAAATTTTAAAGGGGCTTCAGTAAAGGATAAGTGTTGCCAAATTTCTGGTTCATCAGCGTTAACCACTGGATGACTACACCCCTGATAAATTTTCCTTTTGGCTTGACAGTAATCTTCATAGGTTTGATATCGATCCATATGATCTTGACAAATGTTGAGCACTACTGCGGTTTGCGCTTTTAGTGAAAAAGTGGTCTCTAATTGGAAGCTGGACAATTCGGTTACATAATAATCTGGTATGGGTTTTTGTAAGGCGGTTAATACCGGTTGACCGATGTTACCGCAGACCTCTACCCGGTAGCCGGCATCTGCTACCATCTGCCCCATCAAAGCGGTGACCGTAGTCTTGCCGTTAGAGCCGGTAATAGCAATCACCGGCTTTTGGACTGCTCGAGCGAATATTTCGACATCGCCGATAGCAACCGCTCCTCTGGCGATGGCTTTGGCTATGGGCGGTTCCTGTAAAGAAACGCCCGGACTAACTATCAATTCTTCAGCTTGTGCTAAAAAAGGCGAATCAAAAGTACCTACCGTATAAGGAATTTCCGGAAATTCTTCTTTTAATTGTTTAAGTTCAGGGGGGGCTTGGCGGCTATCCATTATCGCTACTTTTTCGCCACGTGACTGTAGATAGCGAAGACACGATAAACCTGTTAAACCAATGCCAATAACGACTTTCATGTTATCTTCTCATACTCCATCGGCCATTTTCCCGGTCATGGCGACCCGAGCGTAACAAGGGGAAGCAATGACCATAGCTTTATAGTTACCGCAACTTCAAAGTGGCGATGCCAATTAAAACTAAAATTACGGTGATAATCCAGAAACGGACAATCACTTTTGGTTCGGGCCATCCTTTTAATTCGAAATGGTGATGCAGTGGAGCCATTTTGAAGATTCGTTTGCCGGTTAATTTAAAGGAAGCCACTTGTAGCATCACCGACACGGTTTCAGCTACAAAAATACCGCCCATTAAAAAAAACACCAACTCTTGGCGTACCACCACAGCGATTACACCCAAAGCGCCGCCTAATGCCAACGCTCCAACATCGCCCATGAAGATTTGTGCAGGATAAGAGTTGTACCATAAAAAGCCCAAGCCTCCACCGATAATGGCACTGCAAAAAACACCGACCTCACCCGAACCATGAACGTAGGGAATCGCTAAGTATTGGGAAAAGATATGGTTTCCAGATAAGTACGCAAATACCCCTAAGGCCATTGCTACCAGGACTGTGGGCATCAAAGCTAAGCCATCTAAGCCGTCGGTTAAGTTAACGGCATTACTGCCGCCAACAATCACAAAGTACGCGAGCACCAAATACCAAGCGCCCAGGCTAGGAGCCACAGTTTTAAAAAAAGGAATGATCAGTTGAGTTTCAGCAGGGCTTTTAGCGGTAAAAAATAGAAAAGCCCCAGCGGCCAGGCCGATGATCGATTGCCACAGATATTTCCATCTTGCCGGTAGTCCACCATGGTGTTTCTCGATGACCTTTCGGTAATCATCGACCCAACCAATCAAACCCATCCCTAATGTGACCAGCAGAGCAACCCATACAAAACGATTAGCGAGATCGCACCACAAAAGTACACTGACGGTGATCGCTAATAATATTACCACCCCGCCCATAGTAGGCGTGCCTTTTTTTTGTTGATGACTTTGCGGGCCTAGCGTACGTATTGCCTGAGCAAGCTGTTTTTCAGTGAACCAGCGGATCAGCGGAGGGCTGGCAAAGACGGCAATTAAAAAAGCGGTAATCAAGCTGACGATGTAGCGAAAAGAAAGATATTGGAATACACGAAAAAAACTATAATGATGATGCGTTAGTAAATTTGTCAACCACAATAACATCTATTTAACCTTGACCGCAGCTACTACTTGTTCCATTTTCATAAAACGCGAACCCTTGATTAAAACCGTTATTTTTTCACTAAGTTGAGACTTTAGTGCTTGTACTAGCTCTTCCGGGCTAGAAAAATGTTGAGCTTTTTTACCAAAAGCTTGGGCCGCGTGACGGCTGAGTTGGCCATAACAAAAAAGATATTCTATACCCATCTGCTTGGCTTCTTGACCGATTTGTTGATGATAAGTGACCGCATGCTCACCTAATTCTCCCATATCTCCCATCACCAAAATACGTTCTCCGGAACGAAGCGCGAGCAACTGAATTGCAGCACGCATCGACAAAGGATTAGCATTGTATGAATCATCGATGATGATGGCTCCTTCGGGGCTACGCTGTTCAACTAATCGCTGCTTTTCCGGAGCTGCTTGATTTAGACCAGCCAGTATCTTGGGAAATGATAAGCCCTGGGCAAAGCCGGCGGCTGCGGCAGCTAAAGCGTTATGAACGTTGTGTCTACCCATCAACTGCAGTTGGACTGGACCTTTTTGTTCTCGAATAGTCAGTTCAAAACTGGGTTGACCATTTTCGTTATATTCAATGTTGTCGGCCCGTACATCTGCGGCTAAAGAAAGACCAAAGGTCACAATCCGTCTGGAACCAGCTAGCTGTTTCCAAAATTCTGCATACTGATCATCGGCATTGATGACTGCAGTGCCGTGGGAGGCTAATCCTTGAAAAATTTCGCCTTTAGCACAGGCTACTCCATCTAAACTTCCAAAACCTTCTAAATGGGCCGCGGCGGCGTTAGTAATGATCGCCACATCAGGATGAACTAAATGTGTTAAAAAGGCGATTTCCCCCGCATGATTTGCTCCCATTTCAATAATGGCGTACTGGTGTTCAGGATTAAGCTTTAATAAAGTTAATGGCACGCCGATATCGTTATTGAAACTACTGACACTATATAAGGTGTTACCTGCTTGGCTAAAAACACTGGCTAGCAAAGCTCGTGTGGTAGTCTTTCCGCAACTACCGGTAACAGCAATAATCGGTAGACTAAATTGTTGACGGTGAAATCGAGACAAATCCGCTAAAGCTTGCCGGGTATTGGCTACTTTGATGGTAGGGATAGCAGCAGTTTCATCTTGGCTAATCAGCGCGCCGACCGCTTTGGCTTTGACCGCTTCTTTTAGAAAATGATGTCCATCAAAATTACCTCCTCTTAAAGCCACAAACAATTGACCTGGAGCCAAAGTCCTGGTGTCGGTGCTGACTCCGTTAAAATCGCCATCGGGCCCTTGCAATTTGGCCTGAAGAATTTGTGCTGCTTGAGAAAGTTTCATCATAGGGAGGGGATTTTATCAATTGTTAGCTCAATTGGCTATGTTTCAATGACTTCTTTTTAAATCACGATAAAAATTTTCGTGAACTCCTAAACAAAGTAGCGTCCGGTGAGCCGATCAAACTCATCAGCTAATAAATATTATTGATCAATACAAGGGAAAACGATTTGCAAGATATAGAGAGTAACAATGGCGTGCTTGCAAAAAAGCCACTGATAAATTATTAGCGCTCATGATTACCGAATAAGAAGGATGATATTTGTCGATATATTTCTGTAAACTGTTACTTTGAACGACGCTTCCCGATTTGACTTCAATAGGAATCACTTCCCCTTGTAGCTCACACAAAAATTCAATTTGATTACGATTTTTCTGCCAAGAATAAATGGGTTGCTGTAAAGAGGCTATCAGCTCTTGAGCTACATAGTTTTCAGCAAAATAACCTTTATAGGTTCCATAATCGTAACTTAAAATGGAATGGACCGATAAACGGATCATCGCCCCTAAAATACCGACATCAAACAACAAAAGCTTAAACTGACCTTCTTTGGTGTATGCTTTCAATGGGGCCTGACCATAATTAACCACTGGGATTTTGATTATTAAACCAGCAGTCGTTAACCAGTCGATGGCGTTTGCTAACCGTTGATACCTATCGATTCCTGGCACGACATCACGAAATTTAAATTTATTAGCTGTGCCATCCTGGCTTCTGGCCATTTGCGCCGGGACCGATTCAAGCACTCGATGGATATGCATGGCGTTGACTTTTCCAGCGTGTTTAGCAATATCTGCAAAATAAGCAATTAATATTTGTTCCTGTTTTGCACGAACTTCTTCAAAAGCACCAAATAAATTAGTGCGATTCGCACAAAAAGTTGCAACGACTTCCGGCAAACCGCCAGTAATAAAATACCACTTAACTCTCTCCCACAACCGTTGATGAGCTATTTCGGGTATATGGGTTTGCAAGTTACAATTTACTTACCTACTTGACGTACGCCATTTAAAATAAGTGGCTTTCTTTGTGGGCTGACGGCCCATTTTTGCAATTTTTGATAAATTTGACGTTTCATGCAAGTAATTTTCGTCTATTTTGACGTTTTTTACAAGGTTGACAAAATTAATTTGACCGTATCTATATCGCTGAAAGGTACTACCTGGTCGCCGATAATTTGTTCATTTTCATGGCCTTTGCCGGCTATCAAAACTATATCTTCTGGACCAGCTTGATTTATTGCTGCACGAATGGCGGTTAAACGATCCGGTAGAATTTGTAGGCAAGCTTTGGCAGGAATACCTTGTTTAATTTCTGCAATGATTAATTTTGGAGACTCATTTCGGGGGTTATCGTTGGTTAAGAGGATATGATCACTGTATTTTGCAGCGATCATACCCATCTGTGGTCTTTTACCGCGGTCTCGGTTTCCACCACAACCGAACACGCACCACAATTGACGTGGCCGATGTTCCCTTAAAGAAGTCAACACCTGCTCTAAAGCATCTGGAGTATGCGCATAATCCACTATCACCAGAGGCGAGCCATTACTGCTAATGGCATGCATTCTGCCTTTTACAGGTTGAAAATGTTCAGCTAAAGACAGACATTCCGAGAGAGGGATAGCTAACGCTCCCAGAACGGTAATCACCGCTAAGGCATTGCTGATATTAAAGCGGCCCAGCAACGGCAAATGAAACTCACCGCTTCCCCAAGGAGTGTTCAGGTGAATCTGAAAGCCTTTTGCTTCAGGACGGACATATTGAGCATGCACCAGAGAATTTTTAATCTTTATATGAGGATTAACGGAATAGGCAAAACTTTTACTGCTCGATGAATGTTTTTCTAATAATACCCGACCAAAATCATCATCGGCATTATAGATACAAGCCTGCAGTGAAGGAAACTGAAATAGCTTAGCTTTGGCTGCTCCGTATGCTTCCATTGTTTTATGATAATCCAAGTGGTCGCGGGTCAGATTAGTAAATACAGCAATATCAAAATCCACCCCCGAAACACGGTCTTGACAAAGACTATGTGATGAAACTTCCATAGAAACGCTATCTGCTCCTTGTTGCCGGCAGCCGGCTAATTGTTTTTGCAGATTAACGGAATCGGGAGTGGTGTAACCCGTGGGCTGCAAGTTAGGTAAAAAACCTTGCCCGAGAGTCCCCATGACGGCGCATCTTCGGCCTTTTATGGTTAACGCTTGTGCAATTATCTGACTGACTGAAGTTTTGCCGTTGGTGCCGGTAACACCAATCACTGTCATTTGTTGGGTGGGATTTTGATAAAAACGAGCAGCAATCAAACTAATGATGGCATTTAATCCAGAGTAACCAATGATCGGGATGGAATAGTTAGACCATTCAGCAGGAATTTGAAATCCATCGCCGTTTTCATACATGATGGCCGCTGCGCCCTTTGACACCGCTTGTGCAACGAAATTTCTACCATCCACCTGCAGTCCCGGGACAGCGATAAACAAATCTCCAGGTGAAACCGCCCTACTATCTTGAGTCAAACCTTTGATCAGGAGATTTTGGTCAGGATGAATAAAATCGTGGAGTAAATCCAATAACAATATGGAAGGAGTAGTCATGTTTATTCAGTATAGCCGAATAAAGAGCAAGTCCATAGCCTGTGAATGATTCAGGCTACGGACTTGATGGCAAGTTCTTACTTTCTTTGTGGGACGGGAGGGGGTACTGGTCGTGTAATGTTAGGTCTTTCACTGCTCCCACTACTACCAACAAGGGTTTGCCTATTCCTGGTCATATCAACTAGACTCTTTCTAGCAGCAGAAGTATCATTCCTGGCAAGGTCTTGATCCTCTTCGTTACCATCCCAGTCACGGTCTTTTTCAGATTTATTTGCGACATGGCCGGTAGCTGGGGCGTCATCTAGAGGGTCGTAATCTTGATCATGAGGTTCTGGCGTATCCTGTCGCACTAGTACACCATGTTTTAGGTTTTCTTTTAAAGTAGTCTCAAGGTCCAGTTTTTTATCCGCTACAGATTGAGCAGACCCACTGAAGCTTGAAGAACTTGATGAGCTGCTAGAAGAAGACGAAGACTCTGCACTACTACCTTGCTGATACTCACCTTTCACTATAGTCACTGCCTTTTTTAACTTTTTACCAGCTCTAATGGATGCTAACAAATCCCCTCTATCTCCAGAGTCGCTCACTTGCGGCGAGCTCGATGGAAGAGCAACAGGAGTTACCGTTGGCTTCACTGGAGAGAGCGGTGGTGGTGGCGGTGGTGTAGATGCAGGGACATTGTCAATTTCAATACTTTTCACTGGTGTCACTACCTTCCTTGGGGGAGGAGTAGGAGGAAGAGCCGACCTAGAAGTCGAAGACCCAACTCTCATCCCTGCAACAGATAATGAAGGTGAGCTTGTTGGTATAGAGGGTATTACCGAATTCCTGCTGAGGGGGATTGGTGGAAGGGCTGGCTGTGGAGTCAAAGACCCACCACTCACTTCTGCAAGCAATAAAGGTGAGCTTGTTGGAGGGGTAGGAGTTTGATTTATATCAGGAGGGGTTGGAATGGTATCTTGAACAGCCATCTGTAAATCGGCATCACTCATTGGCGGAGCCGCGGGAGCAGAATCGTCTACCTGTAACTGCTCTGAATTGTTCGGAATATCGGTTAGAGACCTCTGAGATTGTGAAGATGAAGGAGGAGTAGGAGTAGGTGCAGACGGCGTCTCACTAGAAAGTTTTCTAGGAACCTCATATTTAGCTTCTTTCGCAGGAGTTATCTGATCTTGATCTTCTTTGGCTATACAGAATTGCTCACTTGTGGGATTATTTAATTGGTCCCAAGTTTTTTGTAAAGAATCATAAAAAAGAATTGAGTCCTTTTCTGATAGCCACCTTCCTGTAGTTTTATTTTTAAGTACTAAATCAAAATTTTCACAATTTGTTTTTAAATGACCTAACATATCCGTTAGATATCGAGTTT
>JAFEDN010000420.1 GCA_018241585.1 Pseudomonadota bacterium
AGGCTCAAAAACTCATACCCAATTATTTGCTCATCTGTTGGTAATACAAGAAAAATTACCCAAAGATGTTCGTCGAGTCAAACCTGAAAAATTACTTCAAAGCCTTAAACAATTAACAAATACAGAATTACAGATCCTATTAGGTGCGGGAAAAGATAAGACTTGGTTGCATCAGCTTGAAGAAAAAATCAATGTTAAAAGAATAAATTTAAAACAATCAACCCAAGACGTAGAGAGAAAAGAAGATATCTCCATAAATACTCATCCATCTAAACATTTACTCATTGTGAATCAGGTGGAGCAAAAATCTTCTCAAAACGGGATTGGCCGATGTATCAGTACAGTACTGAACTGCTTTCTGTGTTGTCGGCGCAGACCTCGTCCCATGCAACGTCCACTGTTGTCTTCGGATTCGAGGAGCTTTATTCAAGGCACCAATTAAATTATTCCAAAAAGGGGTTGGCTTAACATTTAGCTCACTATAAGTGCTATTCTGCCTGTTTGCCTCTTCTAGAATTTTTTATTTAAAGGTCATTCTTGGTATTATCAACCAAGAGATTACATCACTAAACATTCTCCTGAAGGTTCTAGGGATTCTTTAGACTTCTTCATGGCTTCCATTAACATTTGACGACATTGCGAATTTTTAGTGACATCTAATGCTCTGTAACCCCAGACATTGGTTATGTTTGTGGAAGCGCCTGCTTTTAATAATTCCGCGACGCAGTCTGCATATCCTTTTCTTCCGGCCTTATGCAAGGCTGTATCCCCTGATGAAGTTTTATAATCAAGCTCGGCCTTAGCTTCAATTAAGAGAGAAACACATTTTGTTTCGTTTGCCTTCACCGCATACATTAAGGCTGATTTACCAGGAAGCCAGGTATTAGTATGGACTCCCAGTGTGCCACCTGTTTTTAATCTAGGAATGGTCGTATTCACTCCCGCTCCTCGGTATAGAATGTATTGTAACAAATCAGTATAGCCACGTTGAGCCGCAAAATTTAAAAAAGTATAGGGTTCTGTAACAAAAGATGTACTTATAACCACTGATGAAAATAAATTAGGGAAATGCATATCAAATTTTTCAAAACCATGATCGAGTACTTTAAAAAATAACTGAAAAAGATATGCAGCGGATCGGTCTTTGGATAATTTAATTTCTAAAATAACTGAATAAACTCTGGCATACATTTCTTTATAAGTTTCAATGCGATCTTCTATCAATCACTATCGCCTAAAGGCGAAAGTTTGTTAAGCGGTTTGAAACCCTAAT
>JAFEDN010000421.1 GCA_018241585.1 Pseudomonadota bacterium
ATCATGTTTGGCACACTCGACATCGTTCAGTGATCAATGCCATGACTCATTTGGTTTCCGCTTTGGCTGCCTATGCTATTCATCCTTTGAAATTATCAGCTATCAAATTAATCGCGAAAACTCCTAATTGAGGTTATTGTAACATTGTCCTTATTGCCGAAGGTGATCTATTAAACTCTAAACGTTTATATTGATCATAGGCTTCAACAAAATTTTGTGGTAAACGGTCTGTCGCCCTTAGAGCTTCTACAATACGCTTCAAAGTAGGTTCTTTTTTAAGAACATCAATATCATGAGGGCCTATTTCTCGAAGGGTTTTTGATTTTAATGAATAAAGTAATATTTTAGCAATATTGATCTTATTGCTTAACGAGGAGATAGAAGGTGACGAGAAAAATAAAAAAACTTTAGGTTTGGTTTTAATCTGATCTAATTCTTTTTGGCATTTCATTATAAAAATATTTAATTCCAAAATTTCTTTATGTTTGTTAAGAATAATATTTATTTTTTTACTACTGGCAACGAAGTCGGACTTTATTTGAAAATATTGTTCATATGCCCAAAATTTACCTATAGGAGTTTTAATTGAATCTAGTAAATCAGACATTGAGGACCTGCTAAATCTTTTTTCAACTTGATACAATTGTTCATTTAAATGCTTTATTTCCTGATTCAATTCTATTATTAACATTGTACTGGATCTAAATTTTTCAACTAAAGCTAATTCTCGTTTAATCTTAATTCTTAAGTCTGTAAAAAAAATTTCTGGATTGTTTCCTCAAGGGTGAAATGCACCATTGAACTCATTGATAATTTTCTTAAATTCTTCCAAATGGGGTTGATCATTAGAGCCATTATTACATTTTGGTAATAACATTCGACATGTTTCTCCTAATTCCATTATTTTGTCATTGAAATTATTAACCATTTGAATATTTGTTTCAGAAGTAAGTTCCAAGCTATTAATATCATTAAAGGCTATTCTCATCCAATCTAAAAGCCGAATAATTTCTGATCTCATAAATATTTAAACCATTTTTATTTTAATTATTGAAAAATTTTATCTATTTTAGTCTTATATTATTTAATTATTATTAAAGTAATAGTTAAGTAAAATATAAGGATCAAATTATACATTTATTCGGAAAAATAATCTTAAAACCAATATTGCTAAACGTACAATTAAAGGGTTGGGAATTAGTTTTCTCCTTTAGAGCCTGTTCAAAGTCTTTATAATTTGCTAGAATAATTTCTTTTAAATTTCAAA
>JAFEDN010000422.1 GCA_018241585.1 Pseudomonadota bacterium
AGTTCATTCAACAGGCAGCTAATATTCTTGATGAAATGCAGCAAAAACTTTATCAAAAAGCTTTAAAATTTCAACAAGACCATACTCATTTTTTTGACCAGTTAGCAGATTTTAAAAACTTCTTTGCTGACGAATCCGCCAATGGTTTTGCTGTGGTTTATTCCAGCGATGACCCAAGTATTGAACCCTTATTAAAAGAATACAAAATTTCTGCTCGCTGTATACCGTTAAGCACCATCGAAGAACGTGGAACTTGTATCTTTACAGGAAAGGCCAATGCTAAAAAAACCATTTATGCGAAAGCATATTAATAACAATGTTTTTTGGACTAATCCAATAGCTTCTGCGGTTAAATCGATACGCAACAATAAAAGGTTTGATTGAACAAGGATTTGTAGCGGATGGATCGATAAAAATATTTATTTTGTCCATTGATCGCCGTGCTAATTTTGAAGTAAATTACTCTACGCCTGCTGGTTGTAAGTTGAAATAAGTTGAAGCAAATTACCTTAATCTCGCTGGTTGCCGAGCTGGACCTCCCGGCTTTAAAATCCTCCAGGTTGGGGTTTTCCGACCGCCGTAAACCCATCCATGGAGGCTGCGATCGCGCCCTCCTGGCGCTCACGCTCGGAAAACCCCAACCCTACGGATTTTGCCGGGAGGTCCAGCTCGGCAACCTGATGAGAGTTCAATGCCGGTCGTTATTATCCTTTTGTCAGTTTTTTAGTCCACGCATGCTTCCTTAACGCCATTCTCAACCAGTCATGATGAGCTTGTGCCCATCCTAATAATGAAATGCGATCATATGTGCCAATACTTTATCAGTAATCACATCGCCTCGAATACCGATGTTAAATCCAGCATTATCCCCATAGTTCGCTTCCCCTTCAAAAACTCGACTCGCATTGGCTCTCTTAAAATGGCACACCGGCATCGGGAAACCGTCAACCCAATGTAATAAGTTTACCAATGCCCCAGTTGAGTGGCTAATTGAACTTGAACTCGTTGAGTTACCTGCCACAGATTCTCGGCCTGTTTGGCATAATTCGCGCGTAAACTCAAAGCAGGAAATTGATGACGCCAATGCCGGATAAAATACTCCCAAGCACCCTTGTCGGTATCAATTCCTAAAAATTCAGCCACAATTTCCATCGTCATGACCTCGCTATCCGACAAATTCGGCTTGAATCCTCTCTGGTGGAGCTTTGAGCACCTAGAAATTAAGTTCTCATCTATCAAGTACTTCACCAGCATTT
>JAFEDN010000423.1 GCA_018241585.1 Pseudomonadota bacterium
CCAAAGTAGCTCTGAAAGCGGCAATCAAATCATGAGGTAAGTCTCGAATGAACCCTACCGTATCAGCCATAATCACTGAGCCGATTGGCGCTATTTGCACTTGTCTGTGAGTAGGGTCTAAAGTGGCAAATAATTGATTAGCAACATAAACCTCTCCCTTGGTTAACAAATTGAATAAGGTCGATTTTCCGGCATTGGTATAACCGACTAAAGAAACACTTGGAATAGCTGATTTTTGCCGGCTCCTTCTACTCTGCTGGCGTTGTTTTAAAACCTTTTCTAAACGCTTTTTGATAAACTGGATTTTACCGCTTACCAACCGCCGATCCGTTTCCAACTGAGTTTCACCAGGTCCTCTTAATCCTATACCCCCTTTTTGTCTTTCTAAATGAGTCCAACCACGAACTAAACGTGAACTCATATGTTGCAATTGGGCTAATTCCACCTGTAATTTACCTTCAAAAGTTCGCGCTCTTTGAGCAAAAATATCTAAAATGAGCTCAGTACGGTCTAGAACTCGGCAATTGAGCAATTTTTCTAGATTTCGTCCTTGAGCAGCCGTGAGCCTATGGTTAAATAAAACCACTTCGGCATTGAGTATGCCCACCTGCGAAGCAATTTCATCGGCTTTGCCGGAACCGACAAACAGCTTGGCATTGGGAGCAGGAAGTTTGCCACTGATTGTTGATAAAATCTTCACAGCAGCAGATTCGGCTAATGCTTTGAACTCGGTGAGATCTTCGTTGAAATTGGGTTGAGCCACTTCCATTTGCACAAGAATGGCTTTTTCACCGCCCCGATGCCGCTCTATAAAAAATTCTTTGGAGTGTCTGGACAAACTAAATGACCCCAAATTCTCTTTGATAAGCTTCTACAGCTGGAATATGCACCTTTAACTGGTCATGAGTCCGCATAAATTGCAAAACATCTTGTAGCGTGATAATGCTCTGAATAGGAACTTGAAATTGTTGGTATATTTCTTGTATTGCTGAAAGTTTACCTTGGCCTTTTTCTTGGCGGTCAAAGGCAATGATAATTCCATTTAACTTTACCGGTAATCCTTGAATCATATTGAAAGTTTCCCGAACGGTGGTACCTGCGGTAATCACATCATCTACCATAACTATATTACCCTGCATAGCAGCACCGACAAACATACCTTGATCGCCATGAGCCTTTTTTTCTTTTCGGTTAAAGCAATAAGAGGTCTGACGCTGAAACTGAGTATACATTCCAATAGCAGTAGCTGTT
>JAFEDN010000424.1 GCA_018241585.1 Pseudomonadota bacterium
TGATTAGAATAATGTTCAATGTTGGTTAAATTACCATTATTAAGCGATTGCCATGGGACAGAAAATTGTAAGTTAAGTTTTACATTAAAATAACGATCGAGACCAATTGCTAAAACTCCATTTAATGTATTTTGATTATCTTGATCGGATTGTAAATGAATTACTTGACCTTGTTGAGCTTGACTAGCTGAAAACACCCAAGCGGTATGAAGCAAAATAGTATAGCCATTTTTTTTCAAATTTTGTTGTAATGGGCTCAATTGCCAACGGGTTGGAGCACCCAACTGCTCTGAATTGATCTCTATTGCTTTTGTGGGAATACTAATCGGCTGCTGCTGGCTCCAAAATTCAGATTGTAAAGCTTGTTGTGAAAAATGCGCATAAATTATGATTTCCATTTGATATGAGGGATTTTCCGGAGCAGCCAGACCGGATTGACAAAGAAAAAAGCAGATAAACAGTACGATCACTTTAGAAAGTTGCATTTTAGACATAAGGGTTAATATGCACAATATTTGTGCGTGATGTCAACCTGTGTTTTAATATTTTACATGAGAAAAAAAATAAACAGCGTTCCATTAAGCAAAAGATTAGATTTATTTGCCGGTTTTTTAAAAACTAAAATTACTAAAATTGGCTTTATCGATTTAGCAGTTAGCCTAGTTTTTAATCGGATACTGTTTGAGGTAGAACTATACCTTGAAGAAACTGATCCCTTTACCAATTACTTTTTGTTATTCGTAGTCATAAATAATGTTATGTTATGGGCTTACCATAATTTTTGGTCACGGTTTGAAGTGACCGCCGATTATTATCAGAAAGAATTTTTTAATGAATATATTACTAACCCAGACCTTACTGAAGAAGCTGCCAATAATAAAATCAGCGAATTTCAAGCCTCTGAAATAGATAATTGGTTTTTTTCGTCATTGCCGATCGTTATTGTTCATTGTGCTTTGCTGCCAATAAATAGCCAGTTTACCTCAATTTTCAAATGTCATTTTTATTCATTATTTTCTTTTTTGTGGGCTGGGAGCCGTTATATCAAGAAATCACGGAATACCATTTTAAGACCCAAAGAAAATGTTAAAAAAATTGCACTTGGTCTCAATAAGGCCGTCAAACGCGGTACGATCTCTTTTACCAATAAACAGATGAACCTTATGCAATTTTCATTGAAAAAGAGCTATAACTCGCTCTCTCTAATCAATGGACCTAAATTGCAATTAAGCAGCGAACTTTCTTTACG
>JAFEDN010000425.1 GCA_018241585.1 Pseudomonadota bacterium
TTGCGGCCGTAATAGTCATAATTTTGGCCTGAAAGGACATGATTAATTTAATAATCAGCGGTAAGGAGGTGGCTCCTGCTAGTACGGCGTTCTGACCATGACGTTGCTCGTCAGTCCGCATTTGTTGGATGATCGCACGCGACTTTACATCGTTGGCCGGGAGCTGTTTTAAATGCTTTTGTAAATGCCGGCTCACTTGGCGTTCCGTTTCCTCTACAAACCCTAAACTCTTTCCATCTCCGGATAATCCTGCGATTAAACCAATAAGGTATGCCTGAGTATACCAAAAAAAATTTAAGTAACTGGGATGAGTACCCAATTCTTTTAAGCGTTCACCAGTCCAGGCTAGATGGTCGGTTTCTTCTTCAGCGGCTTTTGCTAAAGTTGCTTCGACCAATTTATTTTGGGTAACCGCCATTTGGCTGTAGTAAAGGGCTTGAGCACAAATTTCGCCGGTATGATTGACGCGCATTAATTCACTACTCAGGCGGCGTTCGTTGGCTGTTAGTAAAGGCTCTTTGATTCCTACTGAAGGATTCGGTCTTTGGCTGCAAGGTTCGGTATAAAGCGAATTTAAGCCATTTTGGAATTGAATTAAGGCACGATCGATAATCGAATAGCTGCGCTTGTTCATGTAGTTAAATTAGCATAGAATCATTAGCTTGTCATCGTATCCGGATCATTGTATGCCAGCAAAAAATTTAGCCGAAATCGAACGCCAGCCCCTCGATCAGTTCACTGAAAAAGCATATCTTAATTATTCCATGTATGTGATTTTGGATCGGGCCTTACCTAATATCAGTGATGGCTTAAAACCGGTTCAGCGCCGCATTATTTATGCTATGTCGGAATTAGGATTAAAAGCAGGTTCTAAATATAAAAAATCGGCTAGGACCATCGGTGATGTGATCGGTAAGTATCATCCTCATGGGGATTCGGCGTGCTATGAAGCTATGGTGTTGATGGCGCAGAATTTTGCTTACCGCTATCCGTTAGTAGATGGCCAAGGAAACTGGGGGTCAGCAGATGATCCCAAATCATTCGCCGCCATGCGTTATACTGAAGCCCGGATGACACCCTATGCCCAAGTTTTACTGGAGGAGCTTGAACAGGCCACGGTTGAATGGAAGCCGAATTTTGATGGTACGCTGTTAGAGCCGGTTCTATTGCCGGCGCGATTGCCGAATGTATTGCTTAATGGCGCTATGGGTATTGCCGTCGGCATGTCAACGGATATT
>JAFEDN010000426.1 GCA_018241585.1 Pseudomonadota bacterium
CGTGGCACTGAAGCGATGGATGCAATAGGTTTACTGCCGGATTTTAAAGGGATATAAGTACACGATCACTTTAAGCCTTATTTTCATTATGAGAGTGGTCATAGTCTTTGTAATGCGCATCATTTGCGTGAACTCACTTTTGTTCAAGAGCAAGAGAATCAGCAATGGGCGAAAAAATTAGAAAGATTATTACTGAATATAAAAGCCAAAGTGGAAATGCATTATCAACAAACATTGACTTGCTTACCGGATCGAATTTTAAGAGGGACACGCTTGCGGTATATGGGTATACTTTATCGGGGGCGAGCAGAATGTCCAGTGACAGTTGGTGAGAAGAAAAGAGGCCGTCAGAAGCAATCCACATCCAGAAATTTACTCGAGCGGTTAAGGAAATTTAATCAATCGGTTTTAGCCTTCATGTATGATCCTGCGCTGCCCTTTGATAACAATCAGGCAGAGCGGGATATTCGCATGGTCAAGGTACAGCAAAAAATATCGGGATGCTACAGAAGTTGGCGGGGCATTAAAGCGTTTTGTAGAATTCGAGGATGTCTTTCGACACTTCGAAAAAATGGTCTTAATCTGCTGGCTACATTAGAAAATGCCATCCAGGCCACTTCCGCTATACCATTGCCTCAGTTAAGGGCTGAATAGTTACATCAATATAGTATTGCAGCTTATTTACCTGAAAAAATTGACAAAAATGCACTGCCGCGGATTTTGCCATTAGCTTGTCATCGTGTTACCACAGATGAAAAGGGGCCGCTGATTGGTATGCAACAAATCACGCGATGTTGATTACAGGAAAAATTTAAAAATAAAATATGTGTGGTGACTGCTGATTCGGGGTACAGTAGTCCAGAATGCCTTGTAGAATCGGCTAAGAATCCCGATCAGGTGCAAGTCAATCGAGTACGTAGCAATCGTATTTTTCATTACCAGACAAATGAAGAAAACAGAGAAAAAATGGGCAGAAAAAAACAATTTGGCGATCGATTTAAATTACGAGATGAAACGACATGGTGCAAACCCAATGAGAGCATCGAGTTTATTGCAACGACAAAAAAAGGTAAAAAGCAAATTATTAAGATACAATGCTGGAACGAGATTATTATGCGTGGCAAGAATAAGGCAAACACATCAGAGCATCCATTTCGATTAATCCAAATTTGTGTATACAAAGAATCAGGGAAATTATTTTTTAAAAAACCACTGTGGTTAATGGTTTC
>JAFEDN010000427.1 GCA_018241585.1 Pseudomonadota bacterium
AAAGTTGTCGATAAATATCCTCTAACGGCAACTCTTTTCTACCACGTTCTCGGATAATACCTAAGACAGTTTCGGCTGTTGCGTCTATTTTAAAGTGGCTAGAGTCTTTGTAGTTTTGTTAAATAATTAATGTGGAGTAATTCTTTAAATAGCATTGAAATTTATGGAAAATATTCGATTGCTCCACATTAATAAACTCTCACCATTAGTCCATGAATCTGAGGTAAAATACGCCGGGATGAGGGTCAAAGGCTTGGTCCAGCGGAGTGAGATAAAGCGCCGCTAAAAAGGGGGATATCGGGCTACGCCGGGGTATTCCGGTGGTGGGCGTTAACAATCTGCCGCCGTCATCAATCGGCGCAGTAATAATGGCGTTGAGATAATGTTGCACCCGCGGGTCTTGAAAAGCCTGTTGCGTTTGCTTCGAGCTGTTTGAAAATGTGTCCGGAAAAGTGTTGACATACCGGATTAGTCGTCAATACCCGGGTCAAATTTGATTATCAGATGGATAATGTGCTATAATGTACACATACCAATACAAGAGGATAAAAATATGACTTCTATTACAATGACCGTACGGCTAGATGACCAACTTAAGGTGCGCCTAGAGAAACTTGCGGAAGTGACTCACCGCAGTAAATCTTTTTTGGCTGCTGAGGCCATTAGTAAATACTTGGAAATACAAGAATGGCAACTCAGTGAAATTAAAACCGGGATTTCTGAAGCGGATTCTGGGCAACTAGTTGATCATAGTACTATCGCCAGTCATTGGGAGAAAAAGCGTGCAAATTCAATGGACGAAGGGCGCTAGTAAGAATTTAAAACAAGTTGAAGAATATATTGCTCAAGATAATCCTCGCGCAGCAGTTGAGACTGTGCTTAAAATCATTAAATCTGTTGAGCTTTTAGTTCCTCAACCTGCAATAGGTCGAGTGGGTAGAATGATCGACACGCGGGAACTCGTAGTAAGCGGTACTCCTTACATTGTCCCTTATCGGGTTAAAGAAGGAAAAGTCCAAATCTTACGAGTACTACATGGTGCGATGGAATGGCCTAAAGGCTAGGTTTAGGAGTAGGGGGAAGGGGGGACAAATCCTGGTGACTCCCTATAAGTTTATTCAATAACGGTGCATAATAGGATCACCCGGATTGGCTCTTCAATGTCGCTGAGTTTAAATAACCCATATCTTTGCTTTAGAGCTTGCCATCCGATACTAAAAACTGAG
>JAFEDN010000428.1 GCA_018241585.1 Pseudomonadota bacterium
CACGTCAAGCCGGTTTGATCGGGTTGAAAGGGCATAGTAGCTTAGGAGGCATTCGCGCCAGTTTATATAATGCTATGCCCGAAGCTGGGGTGGATGCCTTAATTGATTTTATGAAAGAATTTGTAAAGACGATTGCTTAATGTCAGTAGAATTTATCCCAGTTATCACTATTGATGGTCCTAGTGGTTGTGGCAAAGGGACTATCGCTCAAAAATTAGCTAAACATCTTCACTGGCACTGGTTGGACAGTGGAGCATTGTACCGTATTTTAGCTTGGGCTGTTTTACATTACCAGGTTGCTCCTAGCCACGATCAAGAATTAGCAAAGTTAATCAAAAGATTAAAAATCACTTTTACTGCAGACAGTGAAGGCTCTGCAGCGCAAATGAGCTGTGATGGTCATGATGTCAGTCACACTATTCGAACCGAAGCTTGTGCTAAGATGGCTTCGGAAATTTCAGCTAAGCCCTTTGTTCGCGCAGCTTTGTTGCAAATGCAAAGAGATTTGAGACAGCCGCCAGGTTTAGTGGCGGATGGCCGCGACATGGGTACAGTGGTTTTTACGGACGCGGTCACTAAATTTTTTCTCACGGCCACCGCAGAAGAACGTGCCAGAAGACGGCATCATCAATTACAGAAACTTGGTATATTGGCTTCTTACCCCCAAATTTATAATGATTTAGTGATTCGTGATGAAAGAGACCGTAACCGTCCTGTTGCACCGCTGCAAGCTGCTGGAGATGCAATAGTGATTGACACAACTCATCTGACTATTGAAGAAGTTTTTTCTAAAATATTGAACCGGCTTTAGGAAAAAAACGGTGAGGCTTTTCGACCTTGGCCCTTTGAACTTGAAAATGGAGGTAATTCGTTCTCATTTTTAAAGATGGTGGCGAAGCCGATTGGGTTTAGTAATAATGAGTGTGTCCCAAAAACACATTAAACCCCAAAATAATTAGGAATTATTCAGCTCAGGAGAGTTTCATGAAACCGCAATAGAATCCCAGATCACCCGCCGAAAACAAGTCCTCTCCAAAAGTGTTCCAAGAAGGCAATTTAATCTCTCGTGCCCCCTCAGAAGGCGGCCCACCATCCGTGAGTTTACCTTCCCCTGCAGCGGATCAAAAGGTTCAACCCAGTTCACCACCCGTCAGTGGCATGCAGCGTTGGCAAATTCGCTATGATGAACTTAAGTTTGAATATCCGGCGCTGGGCAAAGGGG
>JAFEDN010000429.1 GCA_018241585.1 Pseudomonadota bacterium
ATTCTCAACCAGTCATGATGAGCTTGTGCCGCATCACCCCTAATAATGAAAATCTACATTTTTGTGAATGAGGCCTATTGACGTAATAATAGGTATGTCAGACCTCTAACCTGATCGACGAAAAGTTAGGATTCATTCCTGTTGCTCAACCGGATCGGGGAAATTTGGCTTGTACCCCAAATTGTTTCATATCTGTAAAGATATTGAACGTACGACAACTGAATGCTGTATTGCAAATACATGCACTACCAAAAATCCTTTAGAGGTCTGACAATTTTCAATTGTACTGTATTCTACAAAAAGGAGAAAGTCATGACTGTTGAAGCTATTTGCAAACGTGTTGCAGGATTAGACGTGCACAGGAAAATGATTGTTGCCACGGTATTGTTAGAGCAATCGGATGGTCAACTCCAGGAAGAAACTCGAGAATTTGGCACATTACCCGTGGATCACCAAGCCTTGGCACAATGGTTATCTTCGCTTCGAGTAGAATTGACAGTGATGGAAAGCACTGGAGTCTATTGGAAAAGTGTGCATGAGGTATTGGAAGATGCCGAACTGAAAGTATACGATGTCAATGCTCGACATGTAAAACAAGTCCCTGGCCGTAAACGGATTTAACGGATAGTCGGTGGCTTGCTACATTAGCGAGATTTGGCCTGTTAAAAGGAAGTTTTATTCCTGAGAAATCCTTGAGAGAATTGCGATTACTCACACGCTATCGTATTAAACTACAGCGAATGATGGCAGCAGAAAAAAATCGTCTACATAAGATATTGGATGCAGCGGGTGTTCGATTGGGAGCAGTGGTCAGTGAAATTTCAGGAGTATCATCCACCATAATTATTAAAGGGTTGATAAAAGGAGAAGAGGTTGAGGGATTCATTGCACAAGCAAGGAATGCCTCTCGCCGGTTAAAAGCATTGAACAAATATGGATTTGCAATAGCAGCAAGAACAAGAGAAATAGCGACAAGTTGATATTTTGTTTTATTAGGAATTTTTTTTAATCCTTTTTAAAGGAACAGGATTATTTTGTTCAAAATTAGTAATTTTAGCACCGATTTTCACGACAATTTTTTGATCCTGCTAATAACAATTCAATTGGTTAAATACCATAACTTACGAGTTCGAATTTTTTCAATGTGAAAGCGTTCCGTTAGTTGGCCAATCACAGTTTCTACCAACGGCGGGTTGAGACCAACCGTTG